>NZ_DALZYO010000045.1:0-41364 GCF_031988165.1 Neobacillus sp. | reverse complement strand
AACGCCGAGCGCCCCGGAGAAATTGTCAAATAGGAGAGTCCTAAAGGACAAAATCCCCGAGCACCCCAGTAAATTTGTCTAATAAAAGAGCCCTAAAGGACAAAACCCCTGAGCGCCCCAGAGACCCCGTCTAATAGAAGAGTTCTAAAGGACAAAATCCCCGGGTACCCCCTAATGGAAGGTCTATAGTGAAAAGTAGTAAACACACACCTCGGAAAATAAGATTAGCATGGGTCCTTTTTTCACTCGTAAAAAACCCATCTACGATCCCCGATAATCTTAAAGTTTCTCCTAAGAATCCTGCTTATTCTCTTCTTAGACACAGCCACCCTGCACCAATCATGTATCACATGGGTTGTAATTTTCCAATCTGGAAATAGGAGCTTAAACTCCTCCACACTACGCAATACAGCAGATTCAACCTCTTCTTCGTGACCGCATTCGCCACAAACACAATTCTTGCCACGGACAAAAATCGAAAAGGAATGGCACACTTCACAAGTAATACCCTTTCGTAGCTGGTCATAATTATAGGTTAGTAACTTGGGATAAGGAGATTCTTCCATATGAAGTGAAATAAATTTGTCAGCTAGTTTCTCGTGCTTTCCATTTAGTTTTGAAGGGGTCGTGTTTATTTTTTTTAAATAACGATTAGTCTGAGTTGGAAAAATAATGGGCTCGTTACGGGGTGCTTGGTATAGGGTAAACTCGGGGTTGATATAGACCACCCATGCCTCAATGGGCAAGTAAAGCCCGAGATTTTGGAGCAGTTGGCGGAGCAGGGATGTGCTTCGTTTCAACTGGAGAAGTGGATCCTTTCGTTCAGTACCATTTGAGGAATAGAACCTTTGATTTTCGTAATAGTAATCTCCTTCAAAGTTTTTAACCTCGTTCATGTAAATAGTTTGTTGTGTAATGATCAATGAATCAATTTGGAACTTGGTATTGTTGACCTCAAGCAACAGCCCGTTTAATATCAAACAATTGCACTCAAGATTTTCTGTCAATGAATTAAACATCACCTCACCTTCATAGCCTTTTTTAAGACTTAAATAGTTTTGCTTATCATCTTTAGGCAAATTCATCCGTGTGTTTAAAAAGCCTAGAATGATTAAGTCAGGAGGTTTAGTAAGCGGTTTTTTATTCATATGGCACAGCCTTTCTAAATTTTTACATTCCAATTTCATTTTATAAAAAAATACAGTTGCTGTTAGGCTATATGAATGAATATTTTGTTAACCTTTCTAAAAAAACCATTCTTTCAATTATTCAGAAAATTCTTGACAGCGTTGCATCCAGAGTGCTATTATTTTCCTCTGTGACTCTAATGAGAAGGGAAGGGGAAACGATTTGATCCACGTAGAAGGCATAAGCAAATCCTTCAAGATTGCCAAGCGCCAGACTGGATTGCGCCAGGCAGCGAAGGCACTTTTTTACCGGGAACATACGATTGTCGATGCACTAAAAGATCTCTCTTTTTCTATTAATCAAGGAGAGATCGTCGGCTACATCGGCCCAAATGGGGCGGGCAAATCGACGACGATTAAAATCATGAGTGGAATACTGGTGCCTGACACCGGTAATTGCACGATTATGGGTTACACACCTTGGAAAGACCGAACCCAATATGTAAAAAATATTGGAGTTGTTTTCGGGCAGCGCTCCCAGTTATGGTGGGATGTACCGGTGATAGATTCATTTGAACTATTAAAAGATATTTACAAGGTCCCACAGCAAGAATATAAAACTACCATTAATCTACTTATTGAAACCCTTGAACTCGAAGCAATCATGAATTCGCCTGTCCGTCAACTCAGCTTAGGACAACGAATGCGTTGTGAAATTGCCGCTTCCCTCATCCACAATCCGAAGATTTTATTTCTAGATGAACCAACCATCGGTCTCGATGCAGTATCGAAAATTGCAGTCCGCCAGTTTATTAAAACGATTAATAAAGAAAAGGAAGTCACGGTTATTCTCACGACCCATGATATGAATGACATTGAGGCATTAGCTGACAGGGTCATCTTAATTGGGAAAGGGAGCTTATTGTATGACGGTCATTTGGAAGAATTAAGGGCTCGGTTTGGCACACATAAAACGATTACCGCTGATTATCGAAAAAATACAAACCCAATAAAAATTGCTGGGGCAGAGGTGCTTTCGTGGTCACCGGAACGAGTGGTGCTGAGCATTGATACAGAGCTGGTGAAGACTTCCGACGTAATCACCCAACTATCTAGCCAAGTGGAACTCCAAGATGTCGCGGTTGAAACACAACCAATTGAGGAAATAATTGTCCAACTCTATCAGGAGTATCAAATATGAGGGTATATCTTTCAGTTTTGAAGCTCCGTCTTCTTTATGGAATGCAGTACCGTGCCGCGGCACTTGCTGGAGTGGCGACACAATTTTTCTGGGGATTTATCACGATTATGGTATTTGAAGCATTTTATGAATACGCAACGAATACTCCGCCCATTTCCATAAAGGAATTAATTACTTACATATGGCTGCAGCAGGCTTTTCTTGTTTTTATTACGATGTGGTTTCGCGATAACGAGCTGTTTGATCTAATTACCAGCGGAAATATCGCCTATGAGCTGTGCCGCCCTTGTGAGCTTTACGGCTTTTGGTATGCGAAGCTTCTAGCGCAGCGGTTGTCGAGCGCCCTATTGCGCTGTTTTCCCATATTAATTGTGGCTTTCTGTTTACCCTATCCCTACAACATGACCCTCCCGCCTAGTCTCACTACCTTTTTATTATTTCTTGGTGCTTTACTGCTTGGCTTACTATTGTTAGTAGCAATCTCTATGCTCCTATATATATCCGTATTTATTACCATGTCACCAGTTGGCTCCCTGTTAGTATTCTCTGTCCTGGGGGAATTTTTTGCTGGTTTAATTATTCCTGTTCCTTTAATGCCAATATGGCTGCAAAAAATGGCTAATGTACTCCCGTTTCGCTGGACGGCGGATTTTCCGTTCAGGGTCTATTCTGGACATATTCCCCAGAATGAGGCAGTCCTCGGTATCCTCATCCAGCTTGTATATTTAATTGTTCTCGTTTGGTTAGGCAGAACCGCGCTTAATCGTGTTTTACGACGGGTCGTTGTTCAAGGAGGCTGAATAATTTTGAATCTTTATTTTAAGTATTTGCTGATTCACTTCAAGTCACAAATGCAATACCGTACCTCTTTTTTCCTGATGTTGATTGGACAATTTTTTATTCCTTTTGCTATTTTTGCTGGTCTTTATCTTTTGTTTGAACGGTTTGGTCAAATTAAAGGCTGGCAGTTCTTTGAGGTTGCGCTCTGCTTTGCGATCATCCATATGTCGTTCTCTTTAAGCGAGTGTTTTGCCCGTGGTTTTGATATGTTTTCCAACTTAATTGTTAAGGGAGAATTTGATCGATTACTAGTGCGGCCAAGAAGCACGTTTGTTCAGGTGCTTGGCTCCAAGTTTGAATTCTCTAAAATTGGAAGACTATTTCAAAGCTTTATCGTATTAATATGGGCCATAAGCAATCTCCCTATCGAGTGGGGCCTGATAAAAGCAATCACCCTTTTACTTATGATTACAAGCGGCGTTTTAATTTTTACAGGAATCTATATGCTTGCAGCGACCTTGTGTTTTTGGACCGTCCAAGGGCTCGAGGTGGCGAATATCTTTACCGACGGCGGTCGTGAGATGGCCCAATATCCATTAAATATTTATCAAAAATGGGTAGCTCGTTTCTTTACCTATGTGATTCCTTTCGGTACAGTCAACTATTTGCCCTTGATGTACATTCTTGGGAGAAATGAAGGGAATGACCTGCTTTATATGCTAACCCCAGCTTTGGGAAGTCTTTTTATCTTTCCTTGTTTCTTTATTTGGCAATTCGGGGTTAAACATTATCGATCAACGGGATCCTAACATAGGAAGACCACCATGTAGATCATTTTTAAATTAGGAGAGGGTGTATATGTAGGGTGACAATAAAGTTATTTATTTTTAATACCAAAACACGTTTAACCCCGTCCTTATATAAAGAACGGGGTTAAAATAAAGTTGTTTAACTTTTGATATACATTAGTCAGTGCACTAAAAATATAACAATAAAGTCGTATAAATCTAAAGAGTTTTATTCAAGAAAAGCGCCTGATTGTTGAAGATAACTTTATTAGAGAAAAGCACCATTAGTACAATATTATTAAAGTGGTGGATTTTCCACCCCAAAATGAATCCAATCTTCTTTTGGTGGTCCATAAACCCCAAAAGGTTTTATTCCTGCTTGACGCATTAGAACAGTAACTTGTCCACGATGATGAATAATGTGCTTGATTAGTCCCATTAAAATTTGAGCATTCGAATTTTCCCTTCCAAATGCATTTTGCACTTGTTTCAGAGAATCATCTGTCCATTGTTGTTCAATAACTTCGGCTGCATTAGAACTTATTTTTTTAAAGGTTTCAGCGATTTCCTTTGCCGATGTTGGGACTCTCTCACCATTTTCAAAACTATCTACCTTCAACCCGAAATCTGCTAAGAACTCTGGGATATTAGTCGTTAAATGCCACGCAATCCTTCCTAAAGTACGACCTTCTGTATAAACTTTTTGATTTAATGAATCATCCGTTAAACCATCCAACACTTTTTGAGTTAGCATTGCTTCCCAATTCCATTCTTTAATAAAGTCTAAAATCGTTACATACATATTTATTTCCTCCATATTCCATTCAATTGATAATTCTAAGACAAATGTAATGACCTACTTTTTTCAGTTACTCCCATAGCATTTGTTAGGAATTTCTAATTAGACTCGCATCCCCCTTTTCTTTATCTATTTGTGATTATATATTATGATGGTGACAACTTATGTCACTGTTATTTTTTGGAGGTATGCATGTCTAAGGCAAAAAGATTAAATGAAATGATAATGATGGTTAATCGAAAAAAGAGATTTACCGTTAGGGAATTAGCACAAGAATTTGGGGTTTCAAAAAGAACCATTTTGAGAGATTTGCAAGAATTAAGTGAGATGGGTGTCCCATTATATTCTGAAGCAGGCCCTCATGGTGGTTATCAAGTCCTAAATGAAAGAATTCTCCCTCCAATTGCTTTTAGTGAAGATGAAGCTATCTCTATTTTTTTTGCGATTCATGCTTTAAGACACTACATTTCCCTTCCTTTTGATACTGAGTATGAATCTATAAAAAAGAAATTTTATTTAAATCTTTCTGGAGATATAAGAGATGCGATTGATAAAATGAAAGATCGAGTTGATTTTGTATCTGTTTACCAACAGGAAAAGATTCCGTTTTTAAAGCGATTATTAGAGGCATCAATCGAGCAGGCAGTACTTATAATAAAATATGAAAAAAATGGAGAAATAACTAATAGAAGCATTCAACCAATTGGTATTTATGCAAATGGGGGAAAGTGGTATTGTCCATCTTATAGTTTTTTTAGTAAGGATTATCGAGTCTTTAGATGTGATCGTATAAAATCCGTAGAAGGTGATGAAAATAATCACCCTATAGATTTATCAAATATTTATTTAAAAAACCGTTTTAGCCTTATTAATACTAAAGAATATACATACCAATTAAATGTGGAACTAACTAACAAGGGAGTGGAAATGTATAAATCGGAAAAATGGGCAAATATAGAGTTGTCTAAAAGAGAAGATGGTACTGGAATTTTGAAAGGTAATATCTCAAAAAGTGATATTTACTTTTTTTGTAATTATTTTATTACTTTTGGTGAAGAAGCTTTTATTAAAAGTCCATCTGAATTAATTGAATGTACAAAAGAAAAATTAATTCAAATATTGAACCAGTATAACTAATGAAAAAAGTTCTTCAACTATAAGATCCTTCAATAGAAGAAGGGGGTACAATTAGAAAAAACGAGTTTGTACCCCTTCTTGGTGTAGCTTTGAAATAAAGTTAAATTAAATTAACTCTATAAACCTTGATAAAAGAGCAAATAGAAAAAGCGTGTCTTGAAAAAAGTTTGATCAAAACACGCTTTATCCTATTCAATTGAATCATTATTTTATAAAAAAGTTTGATCATTTCTGTGATCATTACCCCATTAAAGCGTCCAACCTTGAAATAGACGCAATCATTTTTAAAAAATCGCGTCCGTTTGTTGAAGAGTAGATTCTAATTTCTTTTGTAAGGATAACTATTTAATTCAGTTGTTTTCTTTTAACCTAGTGGTTCTTCTCCAAATCTTTCCCATAGAACAGGAAATAGAGTTTCCAAATCATCTTCTTCCCAATCAAATTCTATGTCAGTTACTGATTTTAGCCCCTTCTTGTCAAGAGCTTCTAATAACTCATTATGTATATCGTCATCCCATTCAATATCACCCGTCTTTAAAAGCGTATAGGCATCTACTCCAACCGAAAGCAATTCTTCATTTTGAGGGAAGCCTTCATCATCAAGGTTATCTTCATTTATGTATTCTGCTAAAAATTCGGGGTCTTTCAATACCTTGTTATATATTTCTTCTCCCTGTCCAATCAGCCATCCTCTAAAATAGTCAAAAGCATCGTCAGAACAGCCACCCATCAGAACAAATGCCGCTCCCCATAAACGAGATTGGTAACTAGTGTTCATTAATTCTTGAAATAAAAATTCAAAGTCTAATACCTCTTCTAATCCCTTTTGAGCTAATTTCTCTGTTAACCATTCCGCTTGATCAAATTTTCTGGACTTTTCAATTAATCTCCAAAATTCCTTCTTTTCCAATAGATACACCCTTTTCTAAATTAGTTATGAGAGTTATTCAATTTTATCTAACAGAATTCCTTTAATAATAAATTTTTTATAAAAAAATCGCCTTTTTCAAAAGCGTCCTTTAGTTAATAATTTTCCGTATCTAATTTAGGCAAAGCGCAATTGTTTAGGGATACGACTTTTGAAAAAACGGCTCAGTTTTAAGCAACAGACAATCACCTAAGAAAGAAGAAAGAGCAATCTTCTTTTAACTTTAAATATTTATTCATCCTCATCGCTTTCCAAAAAATCAATCATAACAGAAACAAATTCACCAGACGCATCCTGTTTGATATAAACTTGGTATAAGCCATCGCCATATCCTGACATCGCTACCGCACCACCGGGGACGATACCACTTTGCTGTTCAGAAGCAACTGCATCGCAGCATGCAACATAATATTTGGATACATCGTCATCTATCTCAATATCATAAACATTTTCTACTTCATCAATTATTTTTTCATCATCATCAAAGAAAGCGAAATCAAAAATCCCAGCTTGGGCTGAATCGACCGCGAGCAACTGATCGATTGGGACCCATACCCCTTCGGGCTCCGTATTTCCCCAAAAGACTACAAGTTGATGGACAACCTCTTCCTCATTATAAGAAACAGTAGCTGACCAATCCCCTAGTTTAGCTGGCTTTAAAAGAACCTGCAAATCTTCAGTATTTTCTTCGTCGTAACCATAGCAAGGATCGCTTATAATAAGCTTGCCACTCGTCACTTGGAATGTCCCTAGGGAGATTGTTTCATTTTTATATTTAGCAACCTCACGTTCGATAAATTCTTTCAATGATAAGACTACACTCCTAGCCCGGGTTGTTTCATGATCCCAGACATATACTTGACTTTGCATGAACTTTTTTCTAACACGAAAGCATAGTTTATCTCCTGTTCCGTTCTCACCGATCGCTATTAAATCATTTGATAAAGCTTCTTCTCTTTGTTCTAGGTTTTGTCTTACGATATCGTCCCACGTATGTTTTGGATTTAGGCTATCCTTAATCGGATAGAGAATCCAATCGCCAATCTCAGGGTTATTTATCAACATAAAAAGTTCTTTATATTCTTCTGGAAACAGTGCACCTAACTTCTCTTCTGCTGCTTTTATATGTATTTCATCCACTCCCGGTTTTCTTGTTGGGAGCAACTCTATTAGATTTTTCATGATTGACCTACCTTTATTAAAATTATTGGAGAATTATTCGATTTGTAACGTCACTTCTTCACAATCTTCTCAGTATATTTTAACATAAATTTACCAATTTCGTTGTTGAGTGTTATTCAAGAATATGGCCCTTTAATGGAATATGGTATGGCTAGAATTTATTAAACATCTGTATTGTAAATTTAACGATTTTTTTGTAATTAAACAACTTTATTGTCACTCAACAGTATACATATATGTTCAAACACTTTAGAGAAAAATTTGAAACGAAATACAGGCTATGCTATAGTAAAATTATAAGTAATTGACCGAAAAACTAAATTAGTCAAAAAGGAGGGTAGTTTGCATGGCACCCGACAGAAGAAAGATGATTGTTGAAGCGGCGACAAAATCCTTTTCATTATTTGGCTATAAAGCAACGACAATGGATCAGGTTGCAAAGCTTGCCAATGTAGGAAAAGGAACGATTTATACTTTTTTTAAAAATAAAGAAGAATTATTTGAAGAGATTATTTCCACGTTAGTGAAAGAAATGATTGTAGAAGCAGAGGCAGCCATCCAGCCGGATTTACCGGTTACGGAAAATGTTCATCGGGCCCTATATCGCTTATTAGAATTTCGTTCCCAACATCAGCTCATGATTAAGCTGGTTCAAGAGGAAGCGGAGATGGGAACATTAGCGGTTTCAGAAATGCTCCAGCATATGGAAAATGAGATCGTTGCTTACTTGAAGCAAAAAATTGAATTAGCAATTGCAAAGGGAGCCATCCCACCTGCTAACACCGAAATGACAAGTTATCTCCTTTTAAAAATGTATATCGCTCTTGTTTCCGATTGGGAGAGAAATCATGCACCGTTAAGCTCGGAGCAAATCGCCGAAATTATGAAGGTGTTTTTATTGCAAGGGCTTCCGAGGTAATGGTTTTTAGTTGAAAATGAATGATTGTATAAAAGCTATGAAGAAATGTACAAAACCTTTTGAAAAAGTGTACAAAACCTTTTGAAAAAAGTGTACAAAAGCCCATAGAAAATGTGCAAAACACCTTTGAATATATACAAAACTCATAAAAAATTCAAAAAAAACAGACTTGTGTTATTAGCTACACAAGTCTGTTTGCGTTTATTTTTGCATTTCTAGCCATTCATCACGAAGAATCCCCATAATCACACGGTCGTATTTCTTCCCATCGCGAAGAACAGCGTCTCTCATCTGTCCTTCTACCTTAAAACCAACCTTTTCATAAGCTTTAATCGCTTGAAGGTTATAGGAGATAACGTCTAGACCGACGCGATTCAGGTTCAATTCATAAAAAGCATAGCGAAGCATTAAGTTTAAGGCATCGGTTCCATAGCCCTTGCCACGATATTCCGGATTGCCAATTCCAACCGCCAGCAAACATGCCTGATTGTTCCATTCCATACCGTGAAGAGCGACAAAGCCAATTAGCCTGTCATCCTCAATCGTACGCAGTCTGAACTCGAAATTACTCGAACCGTGGCTTTTAGCAGAGTCATGCTCTCTTAAGGCATCAACCGACTTTGGTACAGCAAAATCGGTATCAACGTTTCGCAAATAATCACTATTTTCTTGCCACTTGGCCATTTCCGCTGCATCTGAATCTCTTGGAGCGGTTAATTTGACCAGTTTTCCTGTAAATAAATCATGGATCATCATCATTAGTTCCCCCTACTATTTATTGGGGGCAGTCAGCGCATCTTTCAGGCTATCCTGGGCCCCCGGTTTTACCAGCGATTTCGGATTCCTGCAATGAGCGATAGCATTGGCACATCTCCTCGAATTTAAAGTAACTTAATTATAAGACTTTGTTGAAGATTCAGCAATCTTCATTTTACCTTTACTACTGACGGTATACTCTTCCATTAAGCACAAAAAGGTTCCAAACAGGAAAAGAACCACGGAAGCGGCCGTTATTCCGATTCCAAGCCCTAAAAGAATAGCGTAACCGCTTGCAAAAGGGCTGAATAAAAGAAAAATTAGTCCAAATCCACCTCCAAAGAAGGCTGCCGTTTTAAAGGGTTGTAAATTCTTTAAGTGTTCTTCTTGCATTCCCTCAACTCCTTTATTACTGAATATTCTACCAATTGTCACAAAATTGTCAAACTTTTTCGAAATAAAAGAAGGGGTCTAATAAGGTTTTAGACCCCAAAAAATTATTGTCTTTTAGTAAGGTTTTCCTGTGCCATTTTGACAAGCTCACGGACCATGCTGCCGCCTAGTCTGCCGCCAACCTTTCCGGCCTGTTCAGATGTAAGCTGACCGTTATAGCCTTTTTTTAAGGGAACACCCATTTCTTGGGCTGCTTCAAATTTCGCCTCTTCTGGGCTCCTGGCATGGGCGACTTTTGCTTTCAACGCATCTAAACCATTTCTTGCTTCTGGAACAAGTATTTTATTTTTTCTGGCCATTAAAATCCCTCCTTTACTGTTAGGATTACCAGAGCAAAAAAAATCATCAATGAGGACTAGATAAATCCTAATCTTTCCAGTATAATAACTGGTAATCAAGTTGGGAAAATCAATGAAAAAGAGAGTAATTATCTAGGATGTTTTAGCGAATCAGGGGTGGTGCAAGCCTGATACGGATCAGATAATGAAGCGCACTTTTGAGATGCCTGCCTGAAACTAGTAGGGTAAGTCGGAGAATGCTCCGTTACAAAGGGAAAGCAGGTTCTTTTTGAACAATTAGAGTGGTACCGCGGGATATTCAAACTCTCGTCTCTTTTTATAGAGACGGGAGTTTTTTGTATTTATATATAGAAAATAAGGAGGTCATTTTAAATGAATTTTAAGAAGGAGCTTGCAACTGTTCTTTTTGAACTGCTTAGAAAAGAAATATCATTGACTGAACTGGAACTTATGATTGAAAAACCGAAAATTGCTTCACGCGGTGATTTAGCCTTTCCATGTTTTACATTAGCAAAGTTAAAAAGAAAGTCACCTAATTTGATTGCGCTAGAACTAGGTGAAAAGATTCAATCCCCAACTTTTGAAAAAATTGAAGTGGTGGGGGCGTACCTTAATATATTTTTAAATAAAAAGGAAGTTTCAGAAAAAATTGTCGGCGAAATTATAAAGAAAAAATCCCTTTTCGGATCACAAGAATTAGAGGGCGGAGGCAATGTCACAATTGACATGTCATCACCAAATATCGCCAAGCCTTTCTCGATGGGGCATTTGCGCTCAACTGTTATCGGAAACGCGTTAGCTTTTATTGTGGAGAAATGCGGATATGAACCAATTAAAATTAACCATCTAGGCGACTGGGGTACGCAGTTTGGAAAGTTAATTACAGCCTATAAATTATGGGGCGATGCTGAAAAGGTAAAACAAAACCCTATCAAGGAGCTATTAGCCTTATATATTAAATTCCATGAAGTAGCGCAAATGGACCCGTCACTTGAAGACCAAGGGCGCAGCTGGTTTAAAAAACTTGAAGATGGCGATGTGGAAGCATTACAGCTTTGGCAATGGTTCCGTGACGAATCCCTAAAGGAATTTTCAAGAATTTACGACTTGATGAACGTGCAATTTGATTCCTATGCCGGCGAAGCATTTTACAATGATAAAATGGATCGGGTCGTCAAGCTTCTTGAGGAGAAACAACTCCTGATTGAATCTGATCAGGCACAGGTGGTAGAGTTGACCGACGAACAATTGCCACCATGCCTGATTAAAAAGTCAGACGGCGCAACACTTTATGCGACCCGCGATTTAGCAGCTGCCCTCTATCGTAAGGAAAACTACAAGTTTGTAAAATCCTTATATGTTGTGGGCCATGAGCAAAGCCTTCACTTCAAACAGCTAATCGCTGTGCTAAAAAAGATGGGTTATACCTGGGCTGAGAAAATGGTTCATGTTCCGTTTGGGATGATGTTAAAGGATGGCAAGAAAATGTCGACGCGTAAAGGTAAGGTAGTTTTACTCGAAGAAGTGTTAACAGAGTCGATTGCGATGGCACGCCACAATATTGAAGAAAAAAATCCAAACCTGGCAAACAAAGACGGAGTGGCCAAACAAGTGGGTGTCGGAGCGGTAATTTTCCACGACTTAAAGAACAATCGCATGAACGACATCGATTTTTCCTTAGAGGAAATGCTGCGCTTTGAAGGCGAAACAGGCCCATACGTTCAGTATACATTTGCCCGGGCATGTTCTATTTTACGAAAAGGAAATTGGCAGACTGATGTACCTCCTGCAGCATATCTTGCTGCTTGGGAAAAGGAGTGGAAAGTAACAAGCTTGCTTATGGAATTCCCAAATGCGATTAAACGGGCATGTGAAAACCTTGACCCGTCACAGGTGGCCAAATATGTGGTTGACCTTGCACAAGCATTCAATAAATATTATGCGGAAGTTAAAGTTCTTGAAGAAAATGAGGAGCAGTCAGCACGTTTAGCCCTTGTTTACAGTGTAACCGTCGTCCTAAAAGAGGGCTTGCGATTATTGGGAATCGAAGCACCCGAAGAAATGTAAGTTTGTTTAGTTTCATAATTGGCTTAATATGGTATAAACTATAGCTAGGCAAATCAAAGGGGGTTAAAAGAAATGAGTGAATTATTATTTAAAAGCTTTGAGGTAACGAGGGGATATTTCGTGAAAAACGTGGAAATGCTGGATGAAGGTCTAGTGGACGTGCAGCCTGAAGGTTTTAACAATACGATTCACTGGCATGTTGGCCACATATTAACCGTCGCAGAGCAATTTATGTTTGGTTTCCCAAAAAAATCGACTAACTTACCAGCAAACTATATCGAGTTATTTGCAACAGGAACTAAGCCGGCTGATTGGCATGGTGATGTTCCATCGGTACAGGAATTGACGGCACAGTTAAAAGAGCAAATCAAGAGAATCAAAGAAATTCCAGAGGGAAGTTTTAACGAAAGGCTGAAAAGTCCATTCCTAGGGCTAGAAACCTTTGGCGAACTTGCCAACTTTGCGATTTTCCATGAATCCCTTCATTTAGGACAAATGCAGGCCATGAAACGCGTCATTGAAGCAGCTAATGCAAAATAATTTTTTGTGAAAGGTCGTTTCTACTAGTCGTAGAAACGATTTTTCATTGTCTGAAAAGAAATCATAAATTCTTAATAAAAAAGAGAGGAAGACTTCATCTTATATGGAAAAACAGTTGAGGAAAGAGAAAATATGGACAAAAGACTTTGTTCTTATTTGTTTAGCTAATTTCTTTATCTTTCTTGGATTTCAAATGACGCTACCAACCATTCCTCTGTTTGTGGAAGATTTAGGAGGAAATGATCAATTGATCGGATTTGTGGTAGGGATCTTTACCTTTTCATCCTTACTACTTCGACCGTATGCGGGAAAGTCACTTGAAACAAAAGGAAGAGGCTTTGTTTATTTCATTGGTTTAGCCATTTTTGTCCTTTCAGTCGGATCCTTTGGGTTTTTAACCAGCATCGTTTTCTTATTTGTGATGCGCGTCGTTCAAGGGGTTGGCTGGGGGTTTTCCACTACGGCATCAGGAACGATTGCCACTGACTTAATCCCTGCTTCTAGAAGAGGAGAAGGAATGGGTTATTACGGGCTATCAGGAAATCTGGCACTAGCATTTGGCCCATCTTTGGGGCTGATTTTAACCGGCATCATATCGTTTAAACAATTTTTCCTTATCTGTGCAGGATTAGGACTGATGGCTCTTTTGTTGTCATCTAGAATATCGTACAAAAAGGTCGAGCAAAAGCCGGCAAGGGCAAAGGCTAAACTTGATCTTTACGAAAAAGGTGCTTTGAAGCCTTCGATGCTGATGTTTTTTATCACAGTAACCTTTGGCGGGATTGCTGCCTTTCTCCCATTATATACGGCTGAAAAACATATTGCCGGGATTCAATTGTATTTTTTGCTCTACGCAATTGCACTGATGGTCACAAGGGCATTTGCAGGACAGCTTTATGATCGAAAAGGACATCAAGCCGTCTTTATTCCGGGAACATTGTTAATATTAACGGCAATGATTTTGTTATCGTGGCTCCCTAATAGCACAATTCTATTTGTAGCGGCTGTTTTATATGGTCTAGGCTTTGGAACGGTACAGCCAGCCCTGCAGGCATGGTCTATTGAAAAAGTCCCAAACAATCGAAGAGGCATGGCGAATGCCACTTTCTATTCTTTTTTCGATTTAGGTGTCGGCATAGGGGCGATGGTGTTTGGTCAGATTGGCCACCTTCTTGGCTACAGCAGCATTTATAGTACCTCAGCTGTCTCGATCTTCATTTCCATGCTACTCTATGTCTATTTCTTATATAAAGAGCGGGTAAATGTGGCACAACAAGGATGATAAAAAGAGGTAGAATTAGCGCAATGGATTATGTTTTGTAATGTTACTTAAAGGTATGGAGAAGGATAGCCTCCATGCCTTTTTCTATCCTCTATGAATCAAAAGGTATAAAAAAAGGAAAAATAATATTTGATGAGAGCGAATATCCTGAATTTTACTACTTCCTTACAAAAGGTTGACACGTATGATGCACAATTCTATAATCAGATTTATGTGTGAAAACGCTGTCGATTTTTGTCGAAAAATGTATATTTGTTCTTTCTTTACATCACAGAGATAACAACAGGAAAAGGAGAAAAATATTTTGAAATTTGTATTGTTTTTGGCGGCATTGGTTGTAATCTTTTTGCTTGCCTATCTTGTTAGTCGCGATAAAAAAGGGATAAAGTTTAAGCCGATTGCGATTATGCTCGGTTTGCAGCTGTTATTAGCTTATATACTGCTTAATACAGGAGTAGGGCTTATCATTATTAGAGGAGTATCAGGGTTATTTGAACATCTTCTAAACTATGCAGCTGAAGGAATAAACTTTGTATTCGGCGGAATGGCGATGAAAGGGGCAGCTCCCTTTTTCTTAAACGTTCTGATGCCGATTGTCTTTATTTCTGTTTTGATCGGAATTGCCCAATACATTAGAGTCCTTCCGATCATCATTCGTTTCCTTGGTTTCATTTTAAGTAAGGTGAATGGTCTTGGAAAATTAGAGTCTTATAATGCGGTAGCATCTGCTGTTTTTGGCCAGTCTGAGGTGTTTATTTCTGTAAAAAAACAGCTCCCCTACCTACCTGAACATCGTCTGTATACATTGTGCACCTCAGCAATGTCAACGGTTTCGGCATCGATTTTAGGGGCTTATATGACAATGGTTGACCCAAAATATGTGATTACCGCATTGGTATTAAACTTATTTGGCGGATTTATCATTGCCAATATTATTAATCCCTATGAAGTAACAGAACAAGAAGATATTATCGAAATTCAAGAAACAGAAAAACAATCCTTTTTTGAAATGCTTGGGGAATATATTTTGGACGGATTCAAAGTGGCCATTATTGTCGGGGCGATGCTAATCGGTTTTGTTGCCTTGATCAGCATGATTAATCATCTATTTGCCGCGATTTTCGGCATCAGCTTCCAGATGGCGCTTGGTTATGTGTTCGCCCCACTCGCTTTTATCGTGGGGGTGCCTTCTTCAGAAGTGGTGGAGGCAGGAACAATTATGGCGACAAAATTGCTATCGAATGAATTCGTTGCGATGATGGACTTAGCAAAAATTACTGCTTCATTATCCAGCAGAACAGTGGGGATCATTTCTGTCTTCCTTGTTTCGTTCGCAAACTTTTCGTCGATTGGGATTATTACAGGGGCCGTGAAAGGTTTGAACGAAAAGAAAGGCAATCTTGTGGCAAAGTTTGGGCTTAAATTGCTTTATGGCGCAACACTTGTTAGCTTATTAACAGCTGCGATTACAGGTTTAATGCTTTAATTATATTAACAGCTACATGGTAGATCTAGGATAGTTGATCTAACCATGTGGTTTTTTTTTATTTGATCATGATGAATTTACTCATAATCCCCAAATCTAGGACAAAATAAAATACAGATGTTTAAAAGAAAACACTTCATTTTCATGAATATCTTGTGATAAAATCAATCGGTAATTCTACTTCAAATTTGGTGGGTGAGTCACATGCTCTCTTCTTTTAAGAGACTGCTAATTGGCCGGCCGTTAAAATCGACGGCTTTAGGCGAACAAAAATTAAACATTTTTAAGGCGTTGGCGATTCTGTCATCCGATGCTTTATCATCAGTGGCTTATGGGACAGAACAAATTCTAATTGTACTGTCCACCATTAGCATCATCGCCTTTTGGTACTCTGTACCCATTGCAGCAGGCGTTTTATTTCTGTTAGCAGCGCTCATTGTATCTTATCGACAAATTATCTATTCTTACCCTCATGGTGGTGGGGCATATATTGTTTCAAAAGAGAACCTGGGTGAGAAAGCGGGATTAATTGCGGGCGGATCGTTATTAGTTGATTACATATTGACAGTGGCTGTCAGCATATCGGCAGGTACAGCAGCCATTACATCGGCTATCCCAACTTTACATCAACATACCGTTTTGATTGCCTGCATTCTAGTCGTTTTCATCACCATTTTAAATCTTCGTGGCTTAACAGAATCGGCGACGATATTAGCCTATCCAGTCTATTTATTTGTGGTCGCGATTTTCCTTTTGATTGGTGTTGGTGCTTATAAAATATTGACAGGAAATGTTTCTCCAACTGTTCATCACGCACCAATTGGGGCACCGGTTCAAGGGATTACCTTATTCTTGCTGCTTCGGGCCTTTGCTTCGGGCTGTTCGGCATTAACAGGGGTGGAGGCAATCTCTAATGCGATTCCAAACTTTAAAGACCCGGCACCAAAGAATGCCGCGAAAACGTTAATTCTAATGGGAACGCTCTTGGCTTTATTATTTGCGGGGATTACCTTCCTTGCTTATTATTATGGTATTGCCCCGAGTCATGATGAAACAGTAGTTTCACAAATTGCCAAGGAGACATTCGGACGCAATTATCTTTACTTTTTTATCCAAGGCACAACAGCTGTGATTTTAGTGCTCGCAGCCAATACCGGTTATTCGGCTTTTCCATTATTAGCGTTTAGCTTGGCAAAGGATAAGTATATGCCAAGGATGTTTACGATTAGAGGTGACCGCCTTGGCTACTCGAACGGAATCGTGTCACTGGGGGCAGCTTCTATTTTACTTATCATTGCATCTCAGGGGAAAACGGAGCACTTAATCCCTCTTTATGCGGTGGGAGTATTTATTCCGTTCACGTTGTCACAAACAGGGATGATTGTGAAATGGTTTCGTGAAAGACCGGCTGGATGGTTGGCAAAGCTTAGTGCTAATTTAGTTGGTGCGCTTATTACCTTAACTGTGTTACTCATTTTTTTCATAACAAAATTTGGTCAAGTATGGTTTGTGGTTATCTTTTTACCATTAATTGTATTGCTCTTCCTAAGGATAAATAAGCATTATGAGGCAGTGGGAGAACAATTAAGGCTTTATCCGGATCAACTAGCCATTCCGATTGAGGGAAATGTCATTATTGTTCCGGTAGCAGGGATTACCAAGGTTGTTGAAAACTCTATTAATTATGCAAAGTCATTAACGGATCAAATTTTTGCTGTGTATGTTTCTTTTGATCGTGAAGATGAGAAACGATTCGAAGAAAAATGGGAGAAATGGCAGCCCGATGTCCGGCTGGTAACCTTGCAATCCCACTACCGCAGTGTTCTTCAGCCATTATCCAAATTCATTGACACTGTTGAGCATAAAGCAAGTGAAAATAATTATCGGGTAACGGTGTTGATTCCGCAATTCGTAACTAAAAAGAGCTGGCACAATATTTTGCACAATCAATCGAGCTTATTAATCCGTACCTATCTTATTTTTAAAAAGAAAGTTATTGTGGCCACACTGCCCTATCATTTTAAAAAGTAAATAATGGCAGTTTCTCGATGAGCTTTTTTGTGATAAAATAACCTCATAATTTAATATAACTGGTTTTCTAGGGTTCCGTGGCTTTAACTGGCCAGACTGGTCCGAGAGAAAACGCACAGGAAATGAGCGGATTCAGTCCATACGTTGCCCAACGGGGACTTCCGTTTTCTGTGGACACGGAAGGATAAAAGCCTGGGAGAAATTATCGATTACCGATATTTCTTTTTGGCTTTTTTTTTGGAAATAATAGAGATTTGATTGGAAGGGAGTTTTGAAAATGAATTTTTTGATTGAGAATAAATGGGCAATATTGGTAGGGCTTGAGGTGCTAGCGTGGTCATCAACCTTCTTACTGCTATATGCAAGATATGGTTTAAAATCGAACTTCTGGTTCAAGGTGGCGACGGTTCTATTTGCGTTAACCGGGGTGATTCCACAGGTGTTGATGGGAATCATCAATTTTATTTCAACGAAGAAAGTAGATTTGTTTACCTTAATCATTGTTTTGCTCATCATTTACGGTTTTACACTTGGGAAAAAGCAGGTTAAAAAGCTGGACTCCTGGGCCAAAGCGAAATTTTCAAAAGAAGAAAACCACCGTGCTTAATCGGTGGTTTTCTTTGTTTTCTTGATTAAAAAATAGATGGCTCCTAAAACAACAGCTGCAATAATAGTCGGCACTACATATGGCTGTGCAAATTCCTTAATATGTGACCAATTGCTGCCTAATACCTTCCCTAAATAAAGGAATAGAATAGTCCAAGGTAATACAGCAGTCACGGTGTAAAGTGTGAATTTTGAAACAGGCATTTTGGCGATCCCTGCGGGAATGGAAATCGCATGTCTGACGACAGGGATAAACCGAGCCGAAAAAATGACACCCGCCCCATATTTTCTAAACCATAGTTCGGCAAGGTCAATATGTTTCTTTTTAATAAGGACATATTTCCCGTATTTCTCTAAAAACGGACGACCGCCATAGTAACCTGCCCAATATAAAAACAATTGAGCAATCGTTCCACCTACCGTACCGGCAATAACGGATCCAACAAAATTGAGATGACCCTGTGAAATCATATAGCCGCCATAGCCTAAGACAATTTCACTCGGGATAATTTCTATCATTAACCCTAGAGCAATGCCTAGATATCCTAATTGTGATAAGAACTCTAAAATCGTTTTAATAAATTCAGTCATAACACACCTTCGCTTATGTATATTATTTCTTATTAGTGTATACCAGTTTGTCTTATAATGAAATAAATATGGTAATTTCCCTTTTTTTATACCCGTTTAATCAAAAAACAGCGGAAACCGCTGCCTATTACTTACTGACTTAACGCATTTTCAGATGAAAACATATAGGTTTTGTGATGAAAGCGGATGCTGTAAACAAGACCCATGGCGAACATATTCCCCATAAGTGAGCTGCCGCCATAGCTGATGAATGGCAACGGAATTCCAGTGATTGGCAGCACTTGGATGGTCATACCAATGTTTTGGAAGACATGAAAGGTAAGAACACTGATAATGCCTGCGCAGACATAAGTATTAAATGGGTCATTTGTATCTAAAGAAGTCTTGATTAAATGATAGATAAGTAGAAAGAAGAGACCAATCACAATACTGCCACCTACAAAGCCATACTCCTCGCCTATGACGCTAAAAATAAAATCAGTATGGGCTTCCGGGATATAAACCTCGCGATTGCCAAATCCCTTGCCAGAAATCAGTCCTGATCCAATGGCTCTTAATGATTTCATTAAGTGATAGCTTGAATCTGTAGCATGATTATATGGATCAAGCCAAGCATAAATTCGATTAAATTGATAGGTCTGCACATGGAGATATTTTTCAAGAAAGTCCGGTTTAATTAAAACAAGGTAGAATATAAGGGCTGCTAGGGAAGCGCCAGCACTGTATATCGGTAAAATAATTTTCCATGAAATCCCGGAAACAAAGATAAGCCCTGTTAGTATCGATAGGATAACGAGTCCTGTCCCTAGGTCTGGTTGAAGCATGATTAATCCTAGTGGTACTGCTGTTGTGATTCCTAATTTCAGAAGTAAAAAGAAATCGGTTGTCAGCGATTTATCTGGATGCTTTTCTTGGTGGGATGTAATAACACGACTTAAGGCCAATATTAAAAAGGTTTTGACGAATTCCGAGGGCTGAATCTGCCCGATACCTTTTATGATAAACCAGCTCTTCGCTCCATTTCTTACAGGAGCGATTGATTCTGGGGCAACGTAAACGGCAATTAGTAAAATAAGACCGAAGCCATATAAAAACCAGGAAAGCCGCTTATATTGATAGCCATCGATCAAAATGGAAACAGAAATGATCGCGGCTCCGACAATATACCAAGCGATTTGCATGACCACAAAATTTTTCCCATATTGTCCGGAGGCTTGGGCACTATAAATGGAGGCACAGCTAACAAGGAAAAAAAGAAATAATAATAAGGTTAACGTCCAATCAAAACGATCTGCTTTTTTCTTGTATTTTTCCATCGGACACACCCTCTTTTTCTCCAATTACAGTCGTCAATAGCCGCTATTGGAAACACTTTTCCCAACCTGTAATTTATTTCAGACTAGCAAAGAAATGGTTTGACTACAATACATTGAGGTAATCTATAACAATGCCTTATTAATATAACGAATTACCCAGCTGAAAGGTTTCATTTTCTTAATAAACGTAAATGGCGTTCCACGCCACCATCTTCTCTGGAAATACCACATCATTCAAAGACCAAGTCGAGCTTAATACACGCGGTGTGAGCACAGCTGAGCTTCACTTTCGGATATACTGATTCGTTTTTGCGTCGCTTCGCCCCTTTTCCTTACAAGCCATTACTACACGAGATGTTTTAAAAACATGGTCGCGATTCCAAAATAAGTGAGTAAGGAAAAAATATCATTTAAGGTTGTAATCAATGGTCCTGACGCCACCGCAGGGTCGATTTTTAAACGGTAAAGAATAAGCGGTATGATTGTCCCTGCAAGTGTCCCGATAATAAGGGTAAAGAAAAGGGAGACGCCGACAACTGCACCTAAAATCAGATTCCCCTGCCAGATATAAGCGATAATGGAAATTAGGACTGCGCACGTCACCCCGATTGTAATACCAACGCCAAGTTCGCGTGCAATTAAACGAGTAATTACTTTCTTGTCAATATCGTGAGAAATGAGTCCTCTAACAACGACTGCCAACGACTGGGTTCCTGTATTCCCGGTCATACCAGCGATCATCGGCATAAAAAACGCCAGTGCTACGACCTTCTGAAGGGTTTCCTCAAAGCTTGAAATGATTCTTCCAGAGATAAGTCCGATAAACAACAGCAAAATCAGCCATGGAAGCCGTCGTGCAGCCGCGACAAATGTCTTTGTTTCAAAATCAATCGATTTCCCTGATGCTGATAATTTTTCAATATCCTCATTAGCTTCCTTGATGACGACATCTATAATGTCATCGACAGTTACAATTCCGACAAGGACATTGTCCTCGTCGACGACCGGGATAGCTAAGAAGTCATACCGTTGTGCCATTTGCGCGACAATCTCTTGGTCGGTTGTAACCGCAACGGAAATGACGCGTTCATACATAATCATGCTGATTTTTTCCTCGGGCTCTGCTAAAAGTAAATCCCGATAGGAAACGACACCAACCAACTTCCGTGCTTCATCAGTGACATACAGGTAGTTAATCGATTCGGCAAATTCAGCGAAGATCTTAAATTTATCGACGGCTTCTCTAACGGAAAAATAGTCGCGAATCCAGACAAAGCGGTTTGTCATGATTCTACCCGCTGTTTCTGGAGGGTAATTCATAATACCTTTTACTGCATTCGATTCTTCTGTTTTCATCCCTGATAGGAGGGAAGCTTTTTTCTCTGGAGATAATTCATTTAACAACAAAGCTAGATCGTCATTATCCATTAAATCAAGGACTTTACTGGACTTCTCAATTCCAAGTATGTTCAATAGACCCAGCTGTTCTTCCTTCTCTAGCTCCTCCATGAGGTCGGCTAGGACGTCAACTTTTAAAAATAGGAGAAAACGACCTTTATGTTTCTCCGGTAGTTCTTCATAAATTTTCGCCACATCATAAGGCTGAAGTTCCTCAAGTATCGCTTCAAATTCCGTTTTTTTGTTTTCCTTTAATGTTTTGATAATATAAAGGTTAATTTCATCTTGTGACATATCTCTAATCAAACTTGTCACACTCCTTTCTTCCAGTGGATTGATAATAATTTTTTCAATAGTAAATAGATGAAAAATGATTGAAAACAATAAATAGTAGGCAGAACTATAAAATAGTATGTGTAATCAAGAAAAGAAAATAGCTATATTTCAAATTACTGCCGATAATTTGCAATCGAGAAAAGGGATGACCGCGATGTTAATCAAACTTATTATTTGTAAAAGAATTGAAATAAGCTTATTGACCTATTATTTGATAAAATAAGGAAGTACTGAAAATATTATTCGGCAGTTGGATGGAAACTGTCTTTTCTACATAAATTTTACAGTTGATCGGAGGAGTTTGGCTTTGAAAAAGCATCATCAAGACATACGGGATCTCATCTATGTCCATTTAAACCAAACAGACCAGTATGTATTGTCCTACGGTATCGAATTCGGTGAATTTGCTGCTGCTTTTTCAGGTTCATTAAATCAATTGCTGCTACTTGCACACCGCTTTGATGACGCTGATTTTAATATGCATACACAACTCGAATATTGTCCAGAAGAAAGAATTAACAAATTATCACAAGAAGATGTTTATGGGTACGGAAATTTCTGTTGGATTGATTTCATTGAGGAAGAAGTCTTGAATGAACTATCAGGCCAGGAAATAGCTGAATTACTATATCTAGGTCATCAAAAGACGCATTTAAAGGTGCCTTTTTATAATAAACTAGGCAACCGCTTTGTTTATCTGGCTCATGATGATGGCTGGTATAACAAAATCTATTACCGAAGCTTTAAGGATTTTTTCCATTTACTAAGTGAAGCGATTGCCGGCAAGCTAGGGGAGCTTAAGTTGGAAAAATCCATTCTCGGGATTAGGAAAAAACGTGTTTATCCACAAGTGAATAAGGAAATTTTGCTTTCGTTGACACCCTTCATCAAAGAAGGAATTTGTCTTTCTTTAAGGGATGCGGACCATCAACGCACACGGATTGAAATTCCCATTTGGGTGATTGGTGATTTCGCAAATATGGATGATATGTATGAGGAATACGAACAAATCTCCAATAAGCCCTGCCATGCCAAAATCATCTTTGATAAAAAAACAAAAGAATGGAAACTGAATCTCATTTAAATCTCTCCCAATCCGGAGAGATTTTTTTAAGAACAGGGAATATAGATTTCCTATCTTCATTAATTAAGTGTTAAAATAAAACCGTGAATGAGAAAATGGAGGTTTGTTTCGTATGAAAACAAAACTAGGTTTGTTATATGGAGGAAAATCCGCGGAGCATCAAGTGTCCTTACAGACAGCATTAGCGGTTATTAAAGCATTAGACCTTGAAAAATTTGAAATTCATCCTATATATATAAATGTTGAAGGGCGCTGGATTAAAGGACCTCAACTCACAGAACCGGTTGAACATGTGAAGGCATTAGAGTTTTCTGAAGGCAATCAACTTTCACCCTTATCATTGGCCCCAGCGCTATTTCAAGCGGAACAACAAGAAAGACAACCGCTTGATGTTATTTTTCCATTGTTGCATGGACCAAACGGTGAGGACGGAACGGTGCAGGGGTTATTAGAACTGTTAAACTTGCCGTATGTAGGAAATGGGGTTCTTGCTTCAGCTGCGGGAATGGATAAGGTAGTCATGAAAAATATCTTTGCGCAGGCGGGCCTCACGCAAGTGAACTATGTTGCTTTTATTAAAAGCGAATGGGAGTCTGCGAAGGAAGACGCTTATGCGAAGGTCGAAGCAGAACTTGGCTATCCTTGTTTTGTAAAGCCAGCGAATCTCGGTTCGAGTGTAGGGATTAGCAAATGCAGGAATCAGGCTGAGTTAGAGGCCGCTTTCGTGGAAGCTTTTCAATTTGACCGTAAAGTGATTATCGAAGAGGGTGTTGTTGCCCGTGAAATTGAGGTAGGGGTGCTTGGAAATGATGATCCGGAATGTTCTGTTGCCGGTGAAATCGTTCCGAAAAAGGACTTCTACGATTATAAAGCGAAGTATGAAGATGGTGAAACGGCACTCATCATCCCAGCTGAGATATCCGATCAGGAATATGAAGAATTGAAGGAAATGGCGATACGGGCGTTTAAAGCATTGGATTGCTCCGGACTAGTACGGGCCGATTTCTTTTTGACAAAGGAAGGCAAAGTGTTAATCAATGAGGTAAATACGATGCCAGGCTTCACACCATTTAGCATGTTCCCGCTTTTGTGGAAGCACACCGGGGTGGAGTATCCGCAATTAATTGAGCGTCTCGTTGGTCTTGCTCAAGAGAGACATGCGGTAAAGCAAAATATTAAATACACCTTTTAATCATGAGAATACAACAACGACAGACACGGCTAAGCGTCGTGTCCGTTTCTATTTTAGAAAAGCGGAAAGGCCCGGTTAGCGAAGCATAAAGTAATATATTTTGTTTAATTTTATAAATAGAGGAGGATCAGGATGATCAAACGATCCCTAAGGCAGATTGCCGCGATGATTTCTACCGAAAATGATAGCAGCTCTTATTCTGATTTGATGATCGAAGGAGTAACGATTGATTCCCGTAAAATAGCAGCAGGAAACTTGTTTGTTCCATTTAAAGGAGACCGTGTTGACGGACATAAGTATGTAGAGGAATCCATTCAAAGAGGAGCAGCTGCCGCCCTTTGGCAGAAGGATGTACCTAATCCGCCCATGCATTTGCCAATCCTTATTGTGGAGGACTGCCTTGCAGCCCTGCAGGAATTAGCACGAAAGTATCGGCAAGAATTGCCTGTTAAGGTAGTTGGAATCACGGGAAGTAATGGAAAAACAACAACGAAGGATATGACCGCCGGCCTTTTATCCATACAATATAAGGTGCAAAAAACAGAAGGGAATTTTAATAATCACATCGGTCTTCCGTTAACCGTTTTAGGCTTGAACGAGGACACAGAAATTGCCGTCCTTGAGATGGGGATGAGCGGTAGAGGAGAAATTGAATTCCTGACAAAACTTGCCCGTCCAGATGCCGTTGTCATTACAAATATCGGCGAATCCCATCTTCTTGACCTTGGCTCAAGAGAAGGAATAGCAGAAGCAAAGCTTGAAATTCTCCAAGGACTCAAGGAAGGTGGACTGGCTGTACTAAACGGTGATGAACCGCTTCTGATGGAACGGATTCAACAAAGTAAAGGGAATGTCCAAATTCAAACCTTCGGCAGAAGTGAAACCAATGATGTATACCCATTAGAAATCACCCAGATGGAACAAGGAAACAGCTTCAAAATCAATACATCACACGCGTCCTTTGAACTGCCGGTTCTTGGCACCCACAATATCTTAAATGCGCTTGCCTCGATGCTAATTGCTCATCATTTTTCAATCCCATTTGAAAAAATGAATGCAGGATTAGCAAGTATTAAGCTGACAAATATGCGAATGGAGCTTGTCGAAGGAAAGCTCGGGGAAAAAATTATTAATGATGCCTATAATGCCAGTCCGACTTCGATGACGGCGGCCATCGAATTAGTATCAAACCTCCAGGGATATAAGCAGAAAATTCTTGTTCTTGGTGACATGCTTGAGCTTGGCCCGCAAGAGGAACAATACCATTTGCAAATTGGCGAAGCCTTGAACGCAAATAAAATTGATTATGTGTTTACCTATGGTAGCTTAGCTGGACATATTGCGCGAGGTGCGGCTTCAGTTCTAGGAGAGAAAAGAGTGCTCGCGTTTACAGATAAAGCCGAGCTCATTCATGAATTAGAGCGTCGTGTAAATAAAAACACGTTGATTCTTGTAAAGGCTTCACGCGGAATGAAACTAGAGGAAATCGTCACTGCCTTACAAAAGAAGTAACGAAAAAAGAGCAAGCTCCTAAGCACGGGAATTAGACATTTCAAGAACTTCAATGATATAAATTTTGATATTATGAAAAAGTTGACCTAAATGGCAGGTGAGCAAGGATGATTGGCTGTTTATTTCTTCATGGCTTTACGGGTTCTCCTGATGAAGTAGAGCCGCTTGCCCGGTATCTGCAGGAAAGGACGGATTGGAAGTTGTCTGTTCCTACGCTACCTGGACATGGCGAACCTGGCTCTTTAAAGGGGATCCACTATCAAGAGTGGATTGATTGTGCTGAGGGAGAATTAAAAACTCTTATCGACACCTGTGATGAGGTATATGTGATTGGTTTTTCGATGGGAGGTCTGATTGCCAGTTTTCTGGCTGCACATTATCCTGTGGACAAGCTAATTCTGCTAAGTGCTGCTGCCTACTATATAAATCCACGGCAGCTGGCTCGTGATATTAAAAGGATGATTAAGGAATCTTTTAGTGGAAACTTGCAGGATAATGAATTATTTCTGCGCTATAAAAGAAAGATAATAGAAACCCCACTAACGGCAACATTACAATTCCGTCGGCTTGTTTCCTTTATTAGACCTATACTGCATCAGGTAGAAGTGCCGACCTTAATTGCCCAAGGGGAGCTTGACGGGATTGTGCCGCCCAAAAGTGCTGAATACTTGTATCGGACCATTGGAGCAAAACAGAAAAAGCTCATGCTAATAAAGCAATCGAATCATCTTATTTGTCACTGTGAGGAGAATACTGCCCTGTTTTCTCAAGTGCTGGAATTTTTGATGAAGCGGTAAGACCGGTTTCGGACTTAAGTAAACTTGTCTTTATTGCAATATACTAGCAATAGTGGTATGATAATCATCAACGTGTCTTAAGAACGATAAATAAAGGGCATACTCTTTTGGAGGAATGTCTTTTTTTTGGTAAAATAAACAAGAAGCTATTACCGCATTTTGATTTTGATGCGTGTGGAATATATTCAGCACTTTTGCAAAAATATTTTCAAATAGATGAAGGAGAATGAAAACATTGACGAAGTTTGAAGAATTAGGCCTAAGCCAGGCCACTTTAAAGGCTGTCCTCAAAATGGGTTTTGAGGAAGCAACACCAATCCAAGCAGAAACGATTCCATTGGGTTTGAAAAATATTGATTTGATCGGGCAAGCTCAAACTGGAACTGGTAAAACAGCTGCATTTGGAATTCCATTGGTAGAAAAAGTTGATACGAAACAGGATGCCATCCAAGGGATTATTATCGCGCCAACACGTGAACTTGCGATTCAAGTATCAGAGGAACTTTATAAAATTGGTTCCGGTAAAAGAGTTCGCGTACTCCCAATTTACGGCGGACAAGACATCAGCCGCCAAATCCGATCATTAAAGAAAGCACCTCATATCATTGTTGGTACTCCAGGACGTGTATTGGATCATATTAATAGAAAAACGATGCGCCTTGATACAGTTAACACAGTGATCCTTGATGAAGCAGATGAAATGTTAAACATGGGCTTTATTGAAGACATTGAATCTATCCTTGCTTCAACACCAGCAGACCGCCAGACGTTGCTATTCTCAGCAACAATGCCAGGACCAATTCAAAGAATGGCAGAAAAGTTCATGAAGGAACCGCAAATCGTTCGTGTTAAAACGAAAGAAATGACCGTTCCGTCGATTGAACAATATTACCTTGAAGTTCAAGAAAGAAATAAATTCGATGTGTTAACAAGACTTCTTGATATTCAATCACCGGAACTTGCGATTGTGTTTGGCCGGACGAAGCGCCGTGTCGATGAGCTATCAGAAGCATTAACCTTACGAGGATATACGGCAGAAGGGATCCATGGCGATTTAAGCCAGGCAAAACGTTTATCTGTCCTTCGTAAATTTAAAGAAGGAACGATCGATGTCCTTGTTGCAACAGACGTAGCCGCAAGGGGACTTGATATTTCTGGAGTTACCCATGTATATAACTTTGATATCCCTCAGGATCCAGAAAGCTATGTGCACCGTATTGGCCGTACAGGCCGTGCCGGTAAAAAGGGTATCGCATTAACCTTTATTACACCGCGTGAAAAGTCATATCTAGCAGTTGTTGAAAAAACAACAAAACGCAAGATGGAAAAAATGAAGGCTCCAACGCTTGATGAAGCATTAGAAGGCCAGCAAAAAGCGGTTGTTGAAAAAATTGTCCAAACGATTGAATCGAACAACTTACATTATTACAAGGCAGCAGCTCAAGAATTACTAGAAGAAAATGATGCATCAACAGTTATTGCGGCTGTTTTGAAAATGTTAACAAAGGAACCGGATACGACACCGGTTAAGCTAACGGAAGAACAGCTTCCACAAAAGAGAGACAGAAAACCGCAAGACCGTGATCGTCGCAGAAGAGACGATTCTAGAGGGTCGTATAGCGGGGATCGTAACAGAAAAAAGGCACCGGTCAAGCCAAGAAGTGGTGAAAAAAGAACTGGTGGAAAATCATCAAAACCAAGAAGCTTTAATCATCAATAAATAGAAAAGCGGAAGCGCCTTGATCAGGAGCGACCAGCACAAGAAAGAGCATGGACAACGTTGTCCATGCTCTTTTAATTAGCTCGAGAAGGTGTAACTCATGATGCTCCTTTTCCTACAATTTTTTTCTTTATATATCGCTTTATCGTTTCAATTAGTAAATAAAGTAAGGGGATACCTTGGATAACATAGGAATAGGTTGCCCATGAATCTTCATAAAAACTATTAAGAGATGTTGCGCCTTCTGAAATTTGTAAGGATAATGCGATCATCACAGCCGCTAGTGAAAAAGTCAGGGGACGGTGATCTTTTAAGTGGAATAGTTGAGTGAGAATTTGAACTGAAAGAAAGAAAAAAAGAGAAATTTTTAAATAAACAGTTGTAGACCAAATAGATATTAAAAAAGGATCTAAGTTTTCAATGAAATCAGCTATGCGAATATAACGAACCATTTCTAACATGGGGTAGGTTAAATGGCTGGCTAAATTTGGCCCGAATAGTAGTAATAAAAAAGCAATTTTAACAATGATAAATAGCAAGGACAGAAAAATTGCCCATGATGTTGATTTAAGCGTTTTACTTTTTTGGGTAAGATAAGGGAATATAAACACCAATACCATTACCTCTCCGAAAAAGGGCATGGTAGAGTAACTACCTGTAAATATCCCGTGCCCGCTATGGTTGGTAATAAAGGCCATCCAACGATCCCATTTCAATTCCTTTCCAATAAAAATGTTGTTCATTATATCGGCAATCAGGATAAGAAAAAATAATCCTTGAGCTGTTCGAAATAAGGTTTGAATTCCTAATCGTGCCGTTATCGCTACGACCAAGCCAAGTAAAGTACCAACTGCCCAGTTGGGTGTTGCCGATAGATAGGTTTGCACGATAAAATCTTCATATTCTCTTAGAATAGAGGCGCTTTTATGAAGAAAGTTATAGAAAAAGAATACCATAAAGATGATATGAATCCATTTGGGGAATATTTCTTTTCCATAGTTAACAAAAAATTCATTCGGTCTTCGATTGGCAAGCTTGATGACAAAATAGGCATAAAGGCCCCCAGTTACTCCATCTATAAAAAGGACCAGCAACGAATCGTATTGGGATAGCTCAATCAAATGACCAGCAAAAAACCCTACTAAGGTGGAGTAAAAAAAAAGGGTGAAAAAAAGTAACAGTTGATTCTGTGATATCTGCTCAGTTTTCAAGTTAATCCACCTAACCTAGAATTTTTTGTTGCAGTGGTTTAAATAGGAATAGAATCAAATCGTTGGGACTAGGCATTTGCTTGAAAACTACTGTAGCCATACAGTAAGAAAAAGAAACTCCCATAATACAAAAGACGATCCAGTACGTTCTTTTTTTACGATTTTTTTTCTTTAGATAGGCCATTTCGTAACCAACAATCAACAAGAAAAAGAGTATGATAATCATCATTAGCTTTTTTCCTTTATCCAAATTGGATTATTTTCTGCGCCAGGCCGTTTGATTTTTAAGTCTACATGAATATTTAACTTCACTTTATCATGATAGACGGAAGGCCAATCTTCTTTGACCTTTTTCCATATTTTCGGTTTGTACCATGATAAGTATGCACCGAATTGAAAAACATCTGCTTTTACTTCTTTGGACGCCTTAAAGGCCTTTTCAATCCTGTCCGTAATATCCTTTTCGGCTATTCGTTCTAACTGATAAATGTTCTTTGCATTTGTTACATCTATGTTGGATTGAGATTCTGAAATATCATCTTCGGCTGTTACATAAACATCAAACGTTAACGGGTTGTTCTTGGAGGGGCGGATTTTTGTCTTTGACCTTAAAACTAATAAACTAATATCCTTTTTGTCGGTAGGAGACTTAATGGTAACGACAGTACTTTTTATGGAGTTACGTAGCCATAAAGCTCCGTCGCCTTCCTTAGGATCGATCTTGCCAACCATTTTATAGTTATGAAACATTGCCATTCCTCCTGTGCCAACCCACAATTTCTCTTTCCCCATCTCACTAAGCATTTTTTTCTTTCCTTTTGTTAGTAAGCCAGCAATCATATCGCCATTCTCTGTTTCAAGGAAGTCCTTTGGTGTAGTATATAAGGTGATTTTTTCTTGGGTAAATTCTCGGACAATCTCACTTGGGAATTGTTCGAAAGCCGCAGCTAAATTTTCGATGTTTTTGGCTTTTCCTGGTGCAATCAATATGGCATTATTGATGTTTAATTTCGGTTCGCGGACAATAAATTCTAATATAGGTCCAATTCCTTCCTTTGCCATATCCTCGCTAATAACAATAATCCTTGCATGCCCCCAACTAATTTCTCGAGGTAAATCCAACTGCATTTTGTGATAGGCATCCGTAACCGTTTTTCCCATACTTGAGACTTGCGTATACGGATTACCCGTTGCTCCGACGCCGCCGATACCACCTGGAACAAGCCGATTGGGAAGTGGAAACGAAAGTGTTATCTCCATTTGGCCATCCTTGCCTTTGTCAACGTACATGGCTGTAACAAAGGAGCGGTCATTGATTTCATAACTTGACCAACAGCCTGTTAATAATAAGGTACTCAACACGATAGACCATTTTAGAGCTCTCATTAATCTTCATCATCCTCAGGCAATGATTTCTTGACCGTTAATCGATTTGAATCGGTTGTTCCGACAAATGACGGCCGGCGTTGCATGGACCACCAAGGAGCCCGTATAAATACATCCTTTAAATCGCTCGGACGCAAGGGGGCAGTTGGTGAAAGATAGGGAAGTCCAAAAGAGTTTATGCTCACTACGTGAATATAAATAAGAATACAGCCAATCATTAAACCAAAAATGCCAAATGAACCGGATAAAATCATAATTGGAAAGCGAAGTAATCGAATGGCAAACGCCAAATCATAGGCTGGAATAATAAATGATGCAATTCCTGTAAGGGAAACGATGATCACAATCGGGGCTGATACAATCCCTGCCTGCACGGCAGCTTGTCCAATCACCAAAGCGCCAAGTACTCCAATAGCCTGCCCGACAGCTTTCGGTGTACGGATTCCTGCTTCACGCAATCCTTCAAAGGCGACCTCCATAATAAACGCTTCCACTAAACCAGGAAACGGAACATATTCTCGAGAAGCAGCCACGCTAATTAATAAGGTGGTTGGAATCATTTCCGGATGAAACGTAGTAATCGCAATATAAAACGAAGGAAAAAGCAGTGAAACGACTAAATAGGCGAAGCGAAGCAACCGAATAATACTAGTAAGAAAATATCGCTGATAATAGTCCTCTGCAGACTGAATGTACATATAAAAACTAACCGGTACGATAAGGGGGATGGGGGTTCCGTCTACAAAAATAGCTGTTCTTCCTTCCAGCAAGGCTGCGGCAACGACATCTGGGCGTTCCGTCTTTTGTGCTTGTGGAAATGGTGATAATGGACTATCATCGATACACTCTTCCAAATAACTGCTTCCCAAAACGCCGTCGATTTCGATACGGTTTAACCTTCGTTTTACTTCTGCGATTAACTCTTCTTTGCATATTCCTTCGATATAACTAATGATTACCTTCGTTTTCGTATATTTTCCAATGAGTAACTGTTCCATTTTTAAGTTTGAAGATTTAATTTTTCGTCGGACCATCGTAATATTTGTATGAATATCCTCAACAAACGCTTCTTGTGGACCTCTAATTACGTTCTCGTTAGCAGTTTCACCTACCGCTCGCTTTTCAAAGCTAGTGAGCGGAATAGCTAGCATTCGACTGTCACCTTCGAAAAAGATGATTATTTTTCCATCCAATACAAGATCAGTTGCTTCTTTCATGTCTGTCAGAATACTGGTACACATCGTACTTATCGATTTTAGATCAAGTATTTTATGAATTAATTCCTTTCGAGATGAAGCGAAATTAGGTGAAACAATATACTTTAACACCTGATCGTCAAATACTTGTTGATTAACCATACACTGTACAAAGACGATTCCGCAGCGGGTCTTACAAGTAATTATTTCATGAAAGGTGATATCATCACTTTTCTGAAAGGTATCTTTAAACCATTTCAAGCGCACGTCAAAATCCTCTCCAAGAAATACTTGCTCGTTTGTTGTTCCTTGTTGAGACTTTTCCTTATTTTTGAATTTCGAGAAAATCGACATGTTCCTTCACTCCACGAACTTTTTTTTAGCTTTCCCTTTCTTTTTTATAATATTTTCCTTAGATAAATATTAGAGTCTCAACTAAATAAATTTGAGTGGTACTTTTGTTCGAACTATTTGTATACTAAACATATTGGAAGATTAATGAATAAGGAGGAAAGGCATGGTTTCCTATGGGTGGTATTCTCGGAAATAGAAAAAAGGGATGCAGCCGAATGTTAGGTCCGGTTACAATCCCTGTTATTTTTGAGTTAAAAATCCTAGGATGGCGATAATGAATATTGCTGCCCAAATCAGTACTTTCCAAGGGGATTGGAAGGAAATGGCCTTCCTCTTGTTTCCGGCCCAGTTTGCCGTGCTTTTGATGGAATCAGAAAAGTCCCTTTTATTAAAATAAGGAATCGCCCCAAGTAAAAAACCGCCAAAAAATCCGAACAGATGGGCAGTAATATTTATATTGGGCTGTAAAAAGGTCATAATCAAACTGATGACACAAAGGGTAAGAATAATTTGTGAGTTTTGCTTGGATAGCCAGTGTTTTCGAAACATGATGATGGCAATATAATAGCCAAACAGTCCAAAAATGGCACCGCTTGAGCCAACGTGGGTATAGGTTAATGGCTCAAGCAGAAGCGTGGCCACATTGGCGATCAGTCCGGAGAGAAGATAAACGAATAGAAACCTGCCACCGCCAAGTATGCGCTCAAGTGCCGGTCCAAATAACACAAGTGAAAAACTATTAAACAGCATATGAGTAAAGCCGCTATGCATAAAGATCGGTGTAATCAACCGCCAATATTCCCCTTCCATAATATAAAGGTTTACCCCTGAAAGGGTTTCAAAGAACCAATAGTTTGGGAAGATTGGTAAAACGGTTAACAAGTATAAGGCTAAATGAATGGTAATAATAGTAGAAACAACTGGATAAAAGCGAATAAACTCGCGAAAGCTTTCGGTTCTGGTAAACATGATAAACCTCCTTTCATTAACATCATAGACTTAATTTCTATCTTGTACACTAATATGCTAACAGAAATTTAATTAGAAGGAAGATGCATGATGATAAAAGGGATTGGGATTGATATTATAGAACTTTCCAGGGTGCAGGAAATCATCAACAGACAAAGGAAATTTGTTGACCGTGTGTTAACTAGTAATGAAAAAGGAAAGTTTGAAGAGTTATCGGAGCACAGGAAAGTTGAATTTTTAGCAGGAAGATTTGCAGCAAAAGAAGCTTTCTCAAAAGCGGCTGGGACAGGTATCGGGAAAGAACTGTCATTTTTAGATATTGAAATTGGAACGGACGATTCCGGGAAACCGTTTTTTGCAAAACCAGATGTTCCAGCCCATTTGTCAATCTCCCACAGCAGAGACTATGCTGTTGCCCAGGTTGTCATTGAGGAATAACATTTTTTAATAAATATAAAGAGCATGGCAACCTCATAAGCATATTCCCCTAGGTTGTCTCATATATTCATAGGGAAATAGGAGAGACAAGGTCAGCTATAATCCTTCACTACCTTTCTCTTCTTATAATCATATGAAATGAGACAAGAAGGGGTTGAAGGAATGAGGAAAAAGTTGTTGCTGCTTATGACAACACTGAGTGTCATCTTACTACTCGCAGCCTGTGGCTCTAAATCACAAGATGATGTGGTAAAGGAGTTAAAGAGTAAACAGGGGGACTTAACCAGTTACAAGGTGAAAGCAAAAATGACGTTGAAAATGGGCTCAGATTCACAGATTTATAACGTGGAAATTTGGCACAAAGATCCTACCTTCTATCGGGTGAATTTGAAAAATGCTGAAAAAGACCAAAGTCAAATGATTTTACGAAATAACCAAGGGGTATTTGTCCTAACTCCTGCACTAAATAAGAGCTTCCGTTTCCAAAGCGATTGGCCACAAAACAGCAGTCAGGCGTATTTGTATGAATCACTAATAAAGGATATCGTCATGGATAAAAGCGCCAAATTCTCTACCACGAAAGACTATTATATCTTTGAAACAAAAACCCGTTATCAAAATAATAGCATGCTTCCATTCCAAGAAATTAAATTGAATAAAAGTGACTTATCACCTGCCATTGTTAAGGTAATGGATCCCGACCGGAATGCTCTTGTAACTGTCGAATTTTCAAAGGTAAAATTTAATACGAACTTTGACAAGGACGATTTCGATATGAAGAAGAACATGACGCGTGCCCAGCTTGGGCTACCTGCCATGGCGAATGGTAAAGATAGTGCCTTTACCGTTAAGTATCCGACATTTGAACTTAAAGGGACGAAGTTTATTGGGGAAAAAGAAGTCAAGATTGAAGATGGGAAGAGGGTTGTCCTTACCTATGACGGTAAAAAATCATATACACTTGTTCAGGAAAAGGTAACGGTGAAGGTAGCATCTTCCACTCCAACCTATGTGGAAGGTGATATCGTTGACTTAGGTGTGACGATTGGTGCCGTTTCTGACCATTCAATTTCTTGGTCTCATGACGGAATAGATTACATGATTGCCTCGAAGAACCTTACCAAGAATGAACTGATTGAGGTAGCAAAATCGGTTCAAGGCGAAGCGGTTAAATAACATGATACATTTTGCAGACTCTTTAATAAGGGTCTGTTTTTTTATTAAGTTATATCGAAAGGCAGTTTGCGCTTTTCTGTGGAAAAGGGGCGGAGCGCCGCAAAAATGAATCACTTTAACCAGTTAAAGTGAAATACCCATTTCACTAGACGAAAGATGTGAAGTCTAGCTCTGCTCTCACCGCCTTTATTAGGTGACTACGGCTTGTTCTCTAAATTTATTTCCATGGTTGGGTTGGGAGTTGAGGCTCATGATAGTTTTTTATGGTAAAATGGGATAATGTTTTAATTAATATTAGGAAGTGGAAGTATGGACGAGCAGGGATATTTCTATCGAGATACATGGGCAGAAGTGGATTTAAATTGCATTTCTGAGAATGTTGCCCTTGTAAAAAAGCATCTGCCTCAGAATGTTGGCGTTATTGCGGTTGTCAAAGCAAATGCTTACGGCCACGGGGATGTTCAGGTAGCAGAAACCGCACTTACAGCAGGAGCGGTTTATTTAGCAGTTGCCTTTATGGATGAAGCGATGGCCCTAAGAAATAAAGGAATTAGCGCACCGATTCTTGTTTTAGGAGCAACGCGTCCAACAGATGCACACGTTGCGGTAAAATATAAGATCACCCTTACTATTTTTCAAGAGGAATGGCTGCAAGAGGCGAAAAAGCATATTCAAACAAATGAAAGACTGCTTATTCATATTAAAGTAGATACAGGGATGGGGAGAATCGGAGTTCGAAGCACAGATGAATTAAGAGCAATCGAGAGAATCGCGGCTGAAGATGAACGCTTCCATCTTGAAGGGATTTATACGCATTTTGCAACAGCTGATGAATTAGATACAACTTATTTTGAGGAACAGCTAGCTCGATTTGAACACATAGTCAGTGCATTGACGGAACGACCAAAGTATATTCATTCCAGCAATAGTGCAGCGGCCATCCGTTTTCCAAAGGCATATTTTAACACAGTCCGGCTGGGCATTGCCATGTATGGGTTAACGCCGTCACTTGAAATGGAAAAGGAAATTCCTTTCCCGCTAAGAGAGGCGTTTTCACTTAAGTCACGGCTTGTCCATGTGAAAAAACTGCAAAAGGGAGAAAAGGTTAGCTACGGGGCAACCTATGAAAGTACGGGAGAAGAGTGGATCGGCACTATTCCAATTGGATATGCAGACGGCTGGATCCGCAGATTGCAAGGGCAAGAAGTGTTAGTGGACGGCAAACGTTCGCCAATTGTCGGCAGAATTTGCATGGACCAATGTATGATTCTACTCCCATACGATGTTCCGGTTGGGACAACGGTGACACTCATTGGCGGGCAGGCGGAACAATTCATTTCAATTAATGAAATTGCTGAAAAACTTGATACGATTAACTATGAGGTACCATGTATCATTGCGAATCGTGTTCCGCGTCTTTACAAAAAAGGCGGAGAAATTGTCGATTTAAAAAATTATCTTCTTAACGATAAATAGGCGTATTTTTAGAAAATCGCACATATTTATGATATTGCGATGATTTTGTGCATAAAAGCAGCTTTTATTGGCTTATAATACAGTAGAATTATATTTAGTCTATGCATTAAGTGTGTTTAGTGTTATTATAAAATATGGTATAGATAAAGAAAACTCGCCGATTGGCGAAGACAAAGGTTTAGTTGAATTATGCTTTCGGAATTTAGGAAATAAATTCTGATTAGCGAAAAAATGGTGTGTAGTGATGGTGGAGGTGTATGTTTGTGTCTGAAATCGGCGCAACTACGGAAATCTTAGTGAAGTTACCGCAACATCTTTTAACTGAATTAGATGGTTTTGCTAAGCAAGAAAATGTAAACCGCAGTGAGTTTATCTATCAGGCAACAAAAATGTATTTGCGCGAACGAAAAAAGAGACAAATTCGCGAGTCCATGAGACGTGGATACATGGAAATGGCAAAGATTAATCTTGGGATTGCATCTGAAGCCTTTCAAGCAGAATATGAGGCAGAACACACAGTTGAACGTCTTGTAAGTGGGGGATAATCTTTTGATTGTCAAGCGTGGTGACGTTTATTTCGCGGACCTATCCCCAGTTGTTGGTTCTGAACAAGGCGGCGTCCGTCCTGTACTTGTCATCCAAAATGACATCGGGAATCGGTTTAGTCCCACAGTGATTGTTGCAGCGATTACAGCTCAAATTCAAAAAGCGAAGCTTCCTACTCATGTAGAAATTGATGCGAAGCGCTACGGATTTGAACGAGATTCAGTCATTCTGTTAGAGCAAATTCGTACAATTGATAAGCAGCGGTTAACCGATAAAATTACCCATCTCGATGATGAAATGATGGAGAAAGTGGATGAAGCCTTGCAGGTAAGCCTAGGTCTCATCGAATTTTAGTTTAAAACACGCTCTTTTTAGAAAGAGCGTTTTTTCGTACATATCCTGACCTAATAATTCTGCTTAAAGGCAAGCTATTGCAGCTTGCTTTTCTTTTGCGTGGAAAAGGGGCGGAGCTGGTTCGTTTAATGAAACGACGAGGCTATTTTGATACAATAAGAATATTATCGGAATGGAGGATTGTTTTGTGAATGATACAGTCGTAAAAGATGATCAGCTGTTAGGTAAAATTGCCACTGAACAAGCGATTTCCTATAAACAGGTGAAAAGTGTTATTTCGTTATTGAATGAAGGCAACACCGTACCATTTATTGCGCGGTACCGTAAGGAAATGACGGGTGCCCTTGATGAAGTGCAGATACGAAACATCATGGACCGCTGGCAGTATATCCAGAATCTTGAACAAAGAAAAGAAGAGGTTCTTCGCATCATTGCAGAACAAGGAAAATTAACAGCTGAACTGAGTCAATCCATCACGAAGGCAGAAAAACTTCAAGAGGTTGAAGATTTATATCGTCCATATAAACAAAAAAGACGAACAAAGGCGACTATTGCTAAAGAAAGAGGTTTAGAACCGTTTGCAAAATGGCTGATGACATTCTCTAAAGAAAGCATCGATGAAAAAGCACGGGAATTTCTATCGGAAGAAAAAGAAGTCCTTACAATAGAAGATGCCATTGCCGGCGCGAAAGACATCATTGCTGAATGGGTATCGGATGATGCTGATAGCCGCAAATGGATTCGTAAAGAAACATTTAGATCAGGTGCTGTTGTTTCTGTAGTGAAAGATGCAGAAAAAGACGAGAAAAATGTTTACGAAATGTATTATGAGTATGAAGAGCCAGTAAACAAAATTGTTCCCCATCGAAGCCTTGCCTTAAATCGTGGGGAAAAGGAAGATATTCTTCGGGTTTCAATTAAAATGAATTCCGATTTAATTATGTCTTATCTCGCGAAAAAGTGGATCCAAAAGGACTATTCTCCAGCAGCACCTGTTGTCAATGAAGCGATTGAGGATAGCTATAAAAGATTAATTCAGCCCTCAATCGAACGGGAAATTCGCAGTGAGTTAACGGAAAAAGCCGAAGAACAAGCAATACATATATTCTCTGAAAACCTAAGAAATTTGTTGCTTCAGCCACCGTTAAAAGGAAAAGTAGTCATCGGTGTCGACCCTGCTTACAGAACAGGATGTAAATTAGCGGTCGTTGATGAAACAGGTAAGGTGTTGAAAATCGATGTTATCTACCCGCACCCGCCAGTTTCAAAAACAAAAGAAGCGCGCGAAAAGTTTATAAACCTTCTGCGTGAATATAAAGTAGAAATGGCAGCTATCGGAAACGGCACGGCCTCACGAGAAACAGAGCAGTTTGTTGCAGATATTTTAAAAGAAATGAAGGATGAAATCTTTTATCTAATCGTAAATGAGGCCGGTGCCAGTGTTTACTCAGCCTCTGATTTGGCAAGGGAAGAGTTCCCGAATTTCCATGTTGAAGAAAGAAGTGCCGTCTCAATTGCCCGCCGTTTGCAGGATCCGTTAGCTGAATTGGTGAAAATAGACCCGAAATCCGTAGGGGTCGGCCAGTACCAGCATGATGTTTCCCAGAAGCGGCTTTCTGAATCCTTGCATTTTGTCGTTGAAACAGCGGTTAACCGTGTTGGTGTCAATGTGAATACTGCGTCCTCCTCGCTTTTGCAGTATGTTGCTGGGCTAAATAAAACAGCTGCAAGCAATATTGTTAAAAAGCGCGAAGAGGAAGGGAAATTTACTAGTAGGGTTCAATTAAAGAAAGTACCGCGTCTTGGTGCAAAAACCTATGAACAGGCCATTGGTTTCTTACGTGTCCTGGATGGAAAGCAGCCGCTAGACCGAACGGGAATTCATCCGGAAAATTACGATGAAGTGAAGAAGTTATTGGCGAGTCTTGGTCTTACAACCGATGACCTTGGTTCAGAAGAGTTGAAGGCTGCCCTTAGCGGTCTTGAATTAAAATCTGTTGCCGGAGAACTTGCCATTGGTGAATTAACCTTAAAGGACATTATTGATGCCTTAGTAAGACCGGAACGAGATCCACGCGATGATTTACCACGTCCTCTTCTGAAAAAAGATGTTCTAAAGCTGGAGGACTTGAAAGCAGTCATGGAGCTTCAGGGGACCGTTCGCAATGTTGTTGACTTTGGTGCATTTGTCGATATTGGTGTAAAACAGGATGGACTTGTGCATATTTCAAAGCTGAGCAATCGATTTGTAAAACACCCATTGGATATTGTATCTGTTGGTGATGTTGTTACGGTTTGGGTAGACTCAGTCGATATGAAAAAAGGTCGAGTGGCATTGACTATGCTGGCGCCATCATAGACAAGGGAAAACACTGCATTTAGGAGCAGTGTTTTTTTCTGTAAAAAAACCAGCATTGATTTAATAGCTTGATCTGATAGCGGTCCTTCTCATAGAAAGCTCTTTGCATTTGGTTTTGCAACCAATTTGGCATTAGTAAAACCTCCCGAAAAATACATCATCGTTAAAGGTATATACAATATATGCTATAATAGGTTGTCACGTTCGCTAAGAAAGTGAGGGCCTCTAAAATGGAAGAGAGACAACTCCAATCAATGGTTGAAAAGATATCGGTTGCTTCATTTGGAAAACCGTTTAAGCATCAAGCAATGTTTAATCCTAGATTAAGATCAACGGGAGGAAGATACCTTCTTGGCACGCACAATATTGAAATAAATAAAAAGTATTTAGAACAGCTCGGTGAGAAAGAATTGATCGGGATTATAAAGCATGAGCTTTGCCATTATCATCTTCACCTTGAAGGAAAGGGCTATCAACATCGAGACCTAGAGTTTAAACAATTATTGAAAAAAGTAGGGGCGCCGCGTTTTTGCACACAACTCCCTGATATGAAAATGAAACATACACAGAAAAAAATCTTAATATATCAGTGCGCAAAATGTCAGCTTTCATATAAGAGAAAAAGAAGCATTGATACAAGCAGATATGTGTGCGGAAAATGTAGAGGTAAATTGTTAAAAGTTAAAGAAGAAATCCTGTTATAACAGTATAAATTGGAAGAAACCTTTATCGAAAAAGGATATTGACTTTCGCCTTTTTCGTCTTTATAATGTAAAGAGTCGATAAGGTAACTACCTTATTGTATTGAATTTTTCCGCAGTAGCTCAGTGGTAGAGCTATCGGCTGTTAACCGATCGGTCGTAGGTTCGAGTCCTACCTGCGGAGCCATTTCGGGGAAGTACTCAAGAGGCTGAAGAGGCGCCCCTGCTAAGGGTGTAGGTCGGGTAACCGGCGCGAGGGTTCAAATCCCTCCTTCTCCGCCATAAAAAAACGGCCCCTTGGTCAAGCGGTTAAGACACCGCCCTTTCACGGCGGTAACACGGGTTCGAATCCCGTAGGGGTCATCAGGAGCGGGGAATGATTTCGAGTTCATTTCCTGTTTCTTATTCTTGTTATATATTGGGCTATAGCCAAGCGGTAAGGCATCGCACTTTGACTGCGACATGCGTTGGTTCAAATCCAGCTAGCCCAGCCATTTCTTTTTTTGAGTTTATAATTATTAATTTGCGGGTGTGGCGGAATTGGCAGACGCACCAGACTTAGGATCTGGCGCCGCAAGGCGTGGGGGTTCGACTCCCTTCACCCGCACCAATCATTTCCACTTGCGTTAAAATGAATAATCTGTTATGATTATTTTTGTCGCTAATTATTATGCGGTCGTGGCGGAATGGCAGACGCGCTAGGTTGAGGGCCTAGTGGGGGCAACCCCGTGGAGGTTCAAGTCCTCTCGGCCGCACCAAAAAAAGTTGTTGACATGCCAGACTGAGCATGATATGATTTAAAAGTTGTTTTTAAAAAATGCGCCCGTAGCTCAATTGGATAGAGCGTCTGACTACGGATCAGAAGGTTGTG
>NZ_DALZYO010000044.1:0-41828 GCF_031988165.1 Neobacillus sp. | reverse complement strand
TCTGGCGCTCTCTTCGCTTTTTTAAAAAAACAAATGAGCTGCGTCCTCTTAAGTATTGCCTTTTACACTGTATTACAGAAGTTAATTTTCATAGTAGTGCGATAAAAAAATGATCGCCGCAGCCATCCTAATATTTAACTCTTGTACCAATTAGTTGAAGAAGGAATATTACAATTCACTAATAAACCAGATCTCTCCATTATAAATTTCTCCATCTTCATCAGTTATTACTTCTTTAAAGCCTTTTACATTCAAACTTTCTGGGATATGTATCCTCCATTCACTTTCAATGTTCCTATCTTTAGAAATGGGAATCCACTTCTGATATTCGTCATTCCTCTCAAAGAAACCCTCAAAGTATGAATTACCAGAAAACACTATAATTTGGGAGTTCCATAACCCTGGTAAATCTAATGCGACCACAACACGAGATTTTTCAGTAGTCATTGGCTTTATTTTAATTAAGTGTTCAGCCCTAGATAGAAGAGTTTCAATACATATTTTCCTTATTCCAAAAGGTGTTTTACTTGAAGAAATAAAATCTTGTGCAACTGGTAAGTGTAAATGCCAATAACCGTTATAAAAATCTGAAGGGAACTTAATGGTTTCTTGCACTAGTCTGTTAACCATATTTCTTGTCTTTCGTTTTAAACCTCGTATTTTTTTATCACGCATTATTAACTCCTAATTTGATTTCAATTTTAATATTTAATTATACATTCTTCTTCAACTCCTGCCCGTTACTTCAATAAGAAAAGGATTAACTCTTTAATCAAGTGAAGCTTAACGGACCTATATAGGTATAGGCACCTTTAAAATTTCATTCTATTTCATTATCGTACTCAGCTTCAATTTCTTCACACAACTCAGGGAATCGCTTTTTAAAGGATTTTACTATCTTTGTGATTTTACTAAATGCATACTTTTCTACTTCGTCATAAGGAATCCATATCTCTCTATTCTGAATCTGTTCATATAGAGACGAAATAACTGTATCGCGGTAATTAGGGAGTAGTTTCCTTGTTGTGCGTCTTTCTTTCAGCTTTTCGAAGTAGAGATTACAAAGTTCTGTTGCGATCCATTCCTTTTGACTATTTTTTAATTGTAAAAAACGTTTGTTTGTTTGAAGAAGCTTTCCATTTACTTTAATATGATTTTTCATCAATAACCACCTCATTTTTCATTTATCATTTTCTCCTACTTTTTTATTCAAGTAAACTACTCCGTCTGTAACGATATAGAAAAAGGAATATCAAAATATTACATTTTGACTTTAATTCAAGCACCCATTAATTGAACAAGATAAACCAAACTTTGTTTTGACAAAATAATATCCTTTGTTTTAAGCCATATTTTCTACCTTTGAAAATAGAACATTGTTTTAGTTATAATGTTGGTAAAAAGTAAAGGAATGCATAAAATGAAAGATCAGATTGATGAATTAACGTTATTATTATTGCATTTAACATCTTTTACAGAAGATTATGGATTAGGTGATGCTCAGAGAAGTTGGAAAGGTTATCCTTTTGAGTCACTAAATGAATTATCAGAGAATGAATACATTCGTAGCAGCAAGCAATCAAAATCAGTATATTTAACAGAAAAAGGAATCGAACAAGCCAAGAAACTGATGAAGAAATATAATATGGAAGAACAATAAGGGATCTCTCAATCCCTTTACATTTCTAAAAAAAGACCTGCGTGTATATTAAGCAGACCTTGAACTCTTGCCCCCTATAGTTTAAGTACAATATTTCACAATCTTTCCAGTGTAATAAAGAAGAGATGACTATAATAATGAGAAAAAAGCATCCGAATTGCATTTGGATGCTTTTTGTCAACAACCTGAGACGAATACCCGTAAGATGTTCGTTGAGAATAATTACTTTTCAGTTGCTGTATTCCCCATTGCAATAGAAATTCTATTCCAACTGTTAATTTGATTAATTATTAGAACTAGGTCAACATACTGTTTCTCGTCATAGTGTTCACGCACTCGTTTATAAAGCTCATCTGGAACACGTTTTGTCGGGATTAATGTCACATACTCTGTCAACTCTAAAGCTACTTTTTCTGCATCTGTGTAAAATGTGCACTCTCTCCAAGCACTAATACAATATAAACGTTGTTCCGTTTCTCCCATTTTCCGAGCATCTGCTGTGTGCATATTCAAACAATATGCACAGCCGTTAATTTGAGAAGCACGAATTTTAATAAACTCACGAAGTTTACGGTCTATATCTGTAGTTTTCGTATACTTCTCCATTTCCATCATTATTTTAAGTGCTTCTGGTGCTACTTTGTAATAATCAATTCGTTGTTCCAATTAAATTCCTCCTTAAAAATGTTTATTCAATAAATATTTGATTTGAAGATATTAATTTAAATAACAATTATGGACAAAGTTAATCGTCGATTAACTTTGTCTATAATATAATATTTATTTTTTTGTGTCAAACTTCTTTTAAGTGGTAATTGACAAAAGTATGTTTGACAAAGAAATAAAACATTTCTAAGATTAATTAAAATAATTACTTTTCAATTATGAAGAAGGTGTTTTTAATGCAGTATAGTATTGGTGTTGAGTATGCACTTCACTGCCTAGTCTATTTAATTGATACTCCTAAGAGTTCTACCATTGGAATAAAGGAACTTTCCTTTTTTCAAGGTATTTCAGATACATATCTCTCAAAGATTTTTAGTAAATTATCTAAGGCCGGTATTGTAAGTTCAGTTCCTGGGGTTAAGGGTGGATATAAACTTGCTAAATCTCCAGAAGAAGTTTCCTTTTGGGATGTAATTGAAGCAGTTGAAGGTCCTAAGCCTATATTCCAATGTAAAAATATTAAAGATAATGGTTATTTGTATAGAGACAAGGACTGTTCTTCCTGTAACTCCTTTTGCACTATCAATTTAGTTATGCTCTCTGCGGAAGAAAAAATGCGTGATTTCTTGCGTAGTAAAACACTTTTATGGTTAAATGAAGAGCTTGATCGTGTCTTACCCGAACAAATACGTGAAGATACTCGGAAATATTTTTCGAAGAGCGACATTTAAACAAACCTCTCGTGAAATTCCTTAATTAAAAGGGATTTAGAGAGGTTTTTTTCTAAACTCCGCCATTTCACTTAACGTCATTATATCTGGTCCACCAAAATCGTCAGCTCTTCCTTGCGGATCCATTTCTATTAATCCAATTAAATGATTGGCAAATTCACCTACATCCACGCTTTGAAATTTAATACCTCCTGGGATGATGTATCTTTTAAAGAGAGGATTTGATAAAAGTAAATTTTCAACAAAGACGTGGAACTGAGTTGCTCGTACAATTGTATATGGATAAAGAAAGAGCACAATTCTTACTGCAGAATTGCGCCCGATTGTTGAATATAGAAAATAGCAAAAGGCTGACTATGATGCTCAGCCTTTTACTAGAAAAATAATAAGTAATAGCTCAAAAAACAAAAAGGATTAGATTATACTTACAGCCTTTAGCCCTATAACGGGGAATATCCGAGCCTACTAAAAGCTAATCCCATTTGATAGTATCCCCTACTATTAGGATGAACTCCTCCTGATGATAATAAAACTTTTTCATTCCCCTTAAATACACTATAGATATCAGCTACTTTAACATTCAATTCCCGACCAAAACTGTTAATCAATGAATTAAACGCTCTAATCGCCTCATCTGCTATAGGAATTCCGATAAATGGATTGTATAAATTCATTAATCGTAAAATATATTTATCTTGTTTGTCTAGATGGTGAATTTTTTCTAATATTTTTGAGATGTTATTCCCTGATTGTTTAATAGCATGAGATATACTTTCTTCGTTTTTATTTATTATAAATCCTTTAGCAGCGTTTATTAAATCATCCCCTCCAGCTGTTATCGTGATGATATTTGCACAATTTACAGCTTCCGTAACAATCGGGGCATTGAGCATAGTTAAAACATCCTCTGTCGTTGCTCCTGACCTTGCATATTTTTGATAAGAAATACGCTTTTTTAAAATTTGCTGGCTTAGACATCTGTAATATTCAATAAATCCAGGGTCCAAAAACGGAATACCGATACCCACAGTAAGGGAATCGCCTATCGCAAGATACCGTAAATGATTGAAATCCATATTTCACCTCAACTAATTAGTTATATTCTTAAACTATTCAGTAAAAGATGAATGGAGAAGCATTAAAAAAGAATGGGCAAACGATGCCTAGACAAAGATACCAATTGTCGTCACAAAGAATCAATAAAAAAAATTATATAATTACTTCTGTGCAGAAATAATAAAGTTGTTTAATTTAAACCCGTGAAATGTAGTAACCACCTACTAGATTAATTTGTAGGTGGTTTTAAAGATGTTTAAAAATAAATCTTATTTGTTGTAATCTTTAATTTGAAGAAATAATAAAGTCGTTTATTTTTCGGAGAGCGAATCGTTCAGAATATGCCCCCTATTTTTAAATTTCATCCTTTAAATTCTCTAACTCACATTCAGAAATCACTTGAATCCCATTCTTTTTCAATAAAGCTGTCGTTACTCCAACTCCAGCTACTTTTTCACCAACAAATTCTCCATTATAAATTTCTTTACTTCCACAAGAGGGGCTATATTCTTTTAAGACCACATGAGTGACTTTCATTTCTTGTGCTATCTCTAATGCCTTTACAGCACCGTTTATATACAATTCCGTCACATCATTCCCTGAACGTTCTATAACTTTAGCTTTTCCAGTTAAAACATCATAACCATCCCCACCTAAGATTTCAGCAGGCTCTCTTGGTGTGTTAAAACCACCTAGTAGTTCAGGACAAACAGCTATTGCTTTCTTTTCAGCAATTAATTTTTGAATTGTATTATCTAAACAAGCTGTACCATTATATCTTACTGGATTTCCAGCTAAACAAGAACTGACTAAAATCATGTTGCTCACCTCTCGAGATTAGTTTCATTGATTATATTAGATGCCTTTTATTAACTAAACAAATATCGAAATATTCTTCTTTTTATTATACAAGGAAATTAAAAAAAGATGGTATGAAAATTCAATTTCGTACCATCTTTTAAACAACTTTATTTGTTTTTAAACGACTTTATTGTAATTAAACAACTTTATTTTCACTTAATAACTTCTTAACTAATTTAAGCTGAAATATACACAGCTTAATCAATTAACTTGTATATTTCAGCTTTTTTAGACATCATAAAAAACCTCACTTACTTATGATAAGGTTCCCCACCCTTGATACTAAATTTGCTCCTCAACAATCTGGCCCTTTACTTTAAAAAGAGCACATTTCTTGCTCAAGAAATGCGCCCTTTAATGGAATAACTAAAATAGGATCTTATCTCTAAAATCACTTAACTCTTGTTGAACTAACCCGTTTGTATTATAAGGTCATCCAGATATTTCCGGTTAACCAGTTTTTGAGAAACAGTCTCTAAATTTAGGACTAGCGCCTTTCCATATTTCTGTTTTGTACATACTTTGTAATTACGAATAGAACGGAAGCTCTATACAAGGATGATGGTACATACTGAACTGATTTTGCTCTAATCATTGTATTGTTAAAAATTCTTATCATCGTTGGAGCGGCTTGGTATTAAAAGATCCCAATAATGGCTGAAGGTGTGCAAAACAACACAACTGTCTAATTCACTATATTGCAAATACATAATTCATTTCAAAAAAGACGATTAAAAAGAGATAAAAAGAGAAATTAAAAGGGGCTAAGTACATGATCAACGTTTTATTTGTATGCCTGGGGAATATTTGCCGTTCGCCGATGGCTGAAGCTTTGTTTCGTCACTTAGTCAAAAAAGAAAATTTGACAAACATAATTGCAGTTGATTCCGCTGCAACCAGTTCATGGCAAATCGGCTTCCCTCCGCACCAAGGAACTCTTGATATTCTAAAAAAATACAATATCTCTTCTGATGGGCTTGTTGGACGCCAACTAAAGAAAGAAGACTTTTGGAAGTTCGACTATATTATCGGTATGGACGAAAGCAACATAAAAAATATTTACAGGATAATCGGTAAGCCTAATCACCCAAAGATCATTAGGCTACTCGACCTAACCAAATACAGGAAAGATGTCCCCGATCCATTTTACACAGGTGATTTTGATGAAACTTATCGTCTTGTTTCAGCCGGCTGCCAGGCATTACTCAAGAAAATACGCAGCAAACAAAACTTATGACAACTAGGCATCCATCTTAATCCAACGATCAAAACTGTTGGTAAAGCATCTTCATTGATTGACAAAAGCCTAATCTGCCATTATCATCAACTCGAACTTATTTACGGGAGAGATAGAGATGAAAATTTATGTTGATGCAGATGCTTGTCCGGTAAAAGATATTATTATCTCTGAAGGGAAGAATGCTGAAATTCCTGTTATCCTTGTTACTAGCTTTTCTCATTTTTCTAATGCGGAACAGCCATCAGGAGTGGAAACCATTTATGTTGATTCAGGAGCAGATGCTGCGGATTATCGGATTATGAAGTTAGCAGAAAAGGGAGATATAATCGCTACACAAGATTATGGTCTTGCTTCGCTTGGTTTAGCAAAAGGGTGTACGGTTCTTCACCATAATGGGTTTAGTTATACAAATGAAAACATTGACCAATTATTACAAACACGATATTTGAGTGCAATGGCTCGAAAAAGCGGAAAGCGTACAAAGGGGCCAAAACCATTTACATCAGAAGAAAGGGAGAAATTTAGGATGCTTTTTAAAAAAGCTATTTCATGTTAAAAAACAACCTCCCATTTTAAAGAAAACCCAGAAACATAATATTGTAACATCTATTTCAATTTTTATTTTAAGCCTTACACTACACTCGCATAAAAAAGCAATGTAATTTTTGCTATATTGCATTAGTGGTACCTTATTCCATCAAATGACTTAATATACATTAAGACGCGTTTTTAGATAAACGCGTCCTATAACGTAATATGCACCCTACCTTTTGATTTCTTAATTGAGGGTGAGAATAAACTCCTCCACATCTTCACCACGAGCATTGGAAAACCCGCTGTCTTCACCAGTGATCGTAAATCCGCATCTTTCCAGTACCTTGAGTGACCCAATGTTTTCTTTCGCAGCACGAGCATAAAGGGGACGAATTGTAACGTGTTTTAGAAATTCCCTTAAAGCGTTAGTTGCAATTCCTTTACCCCAATATTCTTTTCCAATCCAATAGCTAACCTCTGGTTCTCCGAACTGCTCGAAACGTAGAATATGGCCAACCACGTTATTTTCGACAATGATCGTCTGCTTCATAATATCCTTATCCGTAAGAATTTTGTTCCAGTGTGTAATGAAGCTATTCCAATCACCGGGGTCCTTACTCGTAAAGGCAGCCATATGGTTTGCTTCACGGTTCTGTTGGTGCTTGAAAAAAATAGGAAGGTCATCCCCAACCACATTCCGAAGCATTTTGTTACTCATCAAACTCCCCCTTTATCGTTTACTTTATTTTAACAAACGTGCGTTCCTATTTCGATAAAATATTGGAATATCAAATCCATTTTATGAAAACAAAAATATATTCTGATCAAACCACTTTGATTTGCCTCTAATAATCCTTTCCCTTATTCTATCAAATGGCCCTTTCATGCAAAAAAAGCGCAGATCCATACTCTCGAAATGCGCCTTTAATGGAATAACTGAGTTATGACCTAAGCCTTAAAATCGATTAATTGTACTTCTACTAACAACTTCGTTGAATCAGTTCGGAATATTTATTTAAATTAGTCATCCCTATCACAATAGAGAATTTATCTTTTAGCAGTCAATCTATAAAACCTTAGTATTCCCTTTTATTTATTTTGCTTCATCCAAGAAATTGTTTCTTGGATACCTTGCTTATATGAAGTGCAAGGCAGTGAATTAATTTTCTTTTCATACTTTTCCCCACTAAGTAATATAGGACTTTCTGTTAAATACATCATTTCCACCATTTCTTTCATAAAAGGCGAAAACAAACCAAAGAAACGAATCATTCCTTTTGTTATTGTTCTGACCTTTTTTTGATATCCAGTTATTTCACGTATAGTGGAAATAAGTTCTTCGCCTGTAATGGGTTTTATTGATGGAATATTCCAGTTTTGGTTGTACGCATCTTGACGAAGTGACAATTCAACCATTGCTTTAGCTCCATCTTTGGTATAAAGAAATTCTCTTGCTATTTTAGTACTTCCAACAAAAATTGCTTTTTTATTTTTCACAACACTATTGAGTGTTTCGCTAAGAATAGTATTTTCGGCATTGGGTCCGTATAAATCTGGCATATGAACAATTAGTGTTGATACATTACTTTCTTTCATTCTCTTTTCCATTTCCAACCTGATTTTTCCTTTTTTAGTGTGAGGCTCCTTCTTTATATCTTCATTCACGATTTTATACTGTCTTCCATATGCGTATATATTGTCAACAAAAGCAACTTTTGCTTGTTTTATTTTAGCAACATTTAATACAATATCTAAGCATTGTAGATGTTTCTTCTCCCATTCCTGATAAGGAAAACTTACTGTATGAAAAATGACATCTACACCATCGGCAGCCTCAATTAATTCCCTTTGATTTAATGCATCCCCTGAAAAGATCGTTACACTTGCTTGTTTCATGTAAAGTTGTTCGAGTTTTTCTTTTCCTCTTGAAAAGGCAACAACATTTATACCTCTAGATATTAATTCACTAACTAATGCGTACCCCATACCACCTGATGCGCCTAACACTAATGCTTTTTTCATTCCAATCTCCTCCTTTAATTAACCAGTGGTCAATAATAGGTAAAAATTTTGCTCTAAATCAATTAATTCGACCTAGAGCGTTAATTATGAAATCTATATGAAAATGAGCAGCGTCTTTTGTTTCCTCAAAACTACAAACATTTCCCCGATAATGAGCAACAAAGCCATGTAGTGCAATAAATGCAGAGTAAATATCTCTGATTAATAATTCATTCATTGTCAAGAATTGAACAGATAAAGCGAATTTTTGATAACTAAGATTAGCAATCTCCTGTGATAAGGCATTCACCTCAGTATTTCTATACATAAACATCATTTCATACTGACTTTGGTTGTTTAAACCAAATTCAATAAAACCAAGAAATAGACTTTGAAGTTTTGTCCTATTATTACCAGAACTGTTTACTATGTCATCTATAAGCTTATTTAAGGTTATAAAATACTCCTCAATAATGGCATAAAATAATTCAGCTTTATTATTAAAATGATAATAAAGTGCTCCATGACTACAACCAAGTTGTTTGGCGATGCTACGCATAGATACTTCGTGATAGTTTTTTTCAACAAATTGAGTACGTGCTTCACTGAGGATCATTTCTTTACTAAGTTCTTGTGAAGATGATTTACGGGGTGACATAGTTCCTCCTTTAATTGACCGGTGGTTAATTAATAGTGTAAATCAGCAAGACTCATTTTACAAGTGATTTTCCTATAATTAGTTAAATATACACCTATTTAATATTTTTAAAATGGCTAACTCCTTTTCTACTCCTGCTTCATTAGGTTCAGTATCTTCAGCTTTGAGCATTCTAACCGTTAGCTTAAGAATAATTCTTCACAATCTTCACGAAACAATTAAAAATGCTATTCAACAATCTGGACCGATTGCTGAACAAGAAAAAATCCTATATATCAATACAGGACTATTGATCAAACTTTATTACAAATTATCGAACTTTATTTCAAAGCCACAACAAAACCTACCTTTTTGGCCAGCTGTTATCGTTATAATTCCTGTTTAAAGAGTGTAAGTTCGTTTGAAACCTCACGACACATAAAAAAAACGCCATCCTTTCCATCATATTACAGAAAGAATAGCGTTTTTTTCGTTTTTGGGGTAATGATTTGCCTTAGCTTGATGGGTATGTGACGCCACCCCATTAATAACATTCATGTGAAATTGTCTGAATAAAAAAAAGAACCCATCCATTTGATGAGTTACTATTTTTTAGGTTTTTCCAAAATAGTCTTCGACTTCCCACTTAACAGATTCATTTCCATACCCTTTGACGCTGCATGAATTCTTGAACATAACCCCAGACTGAAACAGGAGACATAATCATTTGATAGCACAAGACAAAAAAGATAAAGCCAATCCGATTTTTTCGAATATGCAATCCTAGTTCACGAAAAACCCCTTTTTGGTATCGATAAAGCAAATAATTGGAGAGCAATGCTAGAGGTAAAACGAGTAGAGTATGAGCTCCGACGATCCAGAAGATGCCAAAAAAGCTCAAGATGAGTCCTGGGATCCATGCAAATGTGTAAACAAAATCCAGGAATGGCATTACCAGGTTCGAGCCTGTTAAATAACGGGTGAAAATCCTAGGCTGTTCCCAAGGCTTTACTCGTTTTAGCGCTTCAATCATTCCCCTTGCCCAACGGCTGCGTTGGCGGGCGAAGTGACTAAATTTCGTTGGTACATCGGTAAAGGCAATCGCCGTTGGCTCAAAAAAGACCTTATAGTTTTTCTCTAAAAACGCCCATGTTAGGACTATATCCTCGCCAATGGCATCGGGCCAACCACCAACCTCATTGATAACATCTGTTAAATATAGGCTGTAAGCTCCTTGTGCGACAAGCGTCCCTTGATACAAGCCTTGAAGACGTTTAATCGAGGCGATACCTAAAAAGTAATCCCATTCTTGAAGTCTGGCTAACCAGTTTTCACGGCTATTACGAACAAGAACGGCTCCCGCTACCGCACAGACCTCTTTTGGTGCTGATTCCATTCGAGCCACTAAACGACGAACGGCCTGAGGGTGAAGTAAGGTATCGGCATCTAGCGTAATGACATATTTTGTAGTGACAAATGAAAGAGCTTTATTTAAGGCATGGTGTTTTCCAGGCGTTTCCTCAAAAAGGACGTGAATATCGAGTCCTAATTCTTTTCCTACCCGTTTTGCAACTTCTGCTGTATGGTCTGTCGAATGATTATCAATGACATAAATGCGCATCAATCCTTCATAGTCTTGTTTCGCTAATTGCTGTAAGGTCCCAGCAATCGTCTTCTCTTCATTCCAACAAGCAATTAATATACTTAAAGATTCTTTGGGATCAAGCGTTTTAAAAGCTGGTTGTCGATCAAACAAGAGACTGACCACCATGAAAGCATTTAAATATCCTGGTAAATAAGCAATGCCTGAAATGAGAACAATGGCGACAGGAACCGTCACAACTTCACCCAATTCCTTTACCCAAGGGACTGAAAGATAAATAGAAAACACCATCCATGTAAGCGCGAGTCCGTGACTGAGCCAGAATTTTCCTAAAACAGGAAGATAAAATCCACTTTGAAACGGAAATGATGGAGGTCTTGATGGGGTTCTAGTTTCTATTTTCAAAGGAAGACAACCCTCCTTCTTGTGTGCTATAGAGTATAGCTAATTTTATATTATTTATCGGCTTAATCCGTTGCTTTTGCGGAATTACCAACAATAACACAATAGAAGTAGTGTATTTCCATTCCATCGGTGACCAGATTCCTTTTAGAAAAATGGATTGGCTCATTTTTCGGTGATTTTGGCTCATTTTCAATAGTTATGGCTCATTTATCCGGATTTTTGGCTTTTTTCCAAAAAAACCAAAAATATATTCAACCATAAGTGCAATTTAGGTATAAAAAAAGAGTGGAAGCATTGAAATTCATGCACCACTCTTTTTCTATTTCTTGATTAAAGTACCTTTTCAATTCCAGCTTTCTTCTGATTAAGAATAATCTATTTGATTTTCCCCGACATGTTACCTGGTCCACTAGTCAGCAAGGCGGAAAAAATGTTTCTTAGTTACTCTTTTTCATAAGCTATAACGACCACTTCTTTATGCGATTCTTCGCTTAATTTGTCCTCCAGAGTTTGAATCTCACTTACTAAATGAGGCGAAAGTTCTGCCGCAATATAATCCTTTTCTTGCTCCATTTTTTTCACTCCTTTTGTCATTATTCTTGCACTATCCAATCGGAAATATCCAGACTATGGGGTTTATTACCCTTTTGCTTTAACAATCAATTATTCTATTTAGAGAATACCATGCACCGAAATACGAATTTCTACCGCACCGAAACAAATTAAGTTGTTCTATTATTCGCGAGTGATACTTGCCTTTTTTTGTTGATTTTGGTGTTTCCAGCCCTTCACAGAGAAAGCACAGCAAATGCAAAAAAACAGAGCACCACCCAACCAAAACTTTACATTTTCAGGAACTTGTTTAATGAACGGAATCGATACATGCCAATTTTTTTTAAGATAGTCCCCGATCATATTGCTTAGAAAAATCAATACCGAAAGGATGATAACGTTAATCACAAGGTCTTTCATTTTGATTTTCTTCCCTTTATCCCATTGAAAAAGTAAAAAAAACACAATAATTGCAAAGATGTTAGCCAATGTATTTCCCCCATAAAATCTTTAGTTTATATATCCAGTTTAAAAATAAATTAATAAATTCTAATTTTTATCAATTTTACCATATTTCAAACAACGATTTATTCGAAATTTTTGCAACAAATCAATTCTTGATTAGCTTGTTAGCTATCTCCATGACATGCGTTTGTTTCATCATCTGAAAATGGTTCTTTTTGTTATAATAGGTTTAAGAATTGCTTAGGACATTTAGAGGTGACAGGATGAAGAAAACGATTGGGATGTTTGCCCATGTGGATGCCGGAAAAACCACATTGGCGGAACAGCTGCTTTTCCATACAAAAGCAATTAGGCAAAGAGGCCGTGTCGATCATCAGGATACCTTTCTCGATACGCATGAAATTGAAAAACAAAGAGGCATTACGGTATTTGCTGACCAAGCGATGTTTTCATTGAACGAATCCAATTATTACTTGATTGATACCCCAGGACATGTCGACTTTTCTCCAGAGATGGAGCGAGCGATTAGAGTAATGGATTATGCAATAGTGATTTTGAGCGCGGTGGAAGGAATCGAAGGCCATACTGAAACAGTCTGGCGTCTCCTCCAAAAGCATCACGTGCCGACGTTTTTCTTTATTAACAAAACTGATCGGGTTGGTGCTGATGCCTTTAAGGTCTTGGAAGAAATTCGCGCCAATTTAACCACTAATGTCTTTGACATGACTGAAACGTTAACCAAGGGGAAAATGAATGAAGAACTGATCGAATTTATGGCGGAACGCAATGAATCCCTATTGGAAATATACATGGAAACTGGCTATCAACCGGAACTTTGGCTAGAAACGATGAAAAAGATGATACAGGAAAAGCAAATTTCCCCATGTGCTAGCGGCTCCGCTTTACAAGATATTGGAATCAGTAGCTTTTTGGAAAAATTAGAGCTGTTAACATCAACAAATTATCTAAGCGAAGAACCCTTTGCTGGAAGAGTCTATAAGATTCGCTATGATGAAAAAGGCACGAGAATCACGTTTATTAAAGCCTTAAGTGGTACATTAAAAGTACGTGATGAAATAAGCTATGGCGGTGATGAAAACCTCATTTTCGAAAAAATCACTCAAATCCGCATGTATAATGGTACTAAATTTAAGGCTGTCGATTTAGTTTCAGCCGGAGATATCTTTGCCGTTACAGGATTGACGGCGGCATCCGCTGGTGACGGCTTAGGAACAATAAAGGAAAAAGCTGATTATGAAATGAAATCGGCGTTACAATCCAAAGTGATGGCTGATCCATCAATAAATGTAAAAGAGGTATTGCGGTGTTTTAATATCCTAGATGCAGAAGACCCAGCTCTGAATGTAACCTGGGAAGAACGTACGCAAGAAATTCATATTCATATCATGGGGACGATACAACTAGAGGTGCTAAAACTTATCGTAAAGGAACGGTTTCATTTCGATGTCACATTTGCTGAACCGGAAATTTTATATAAAGAAACCATTAGTTCTGAGGTAATCGGGTACGGCCATTTCGAACCGTTAGGGCATTATGCCGAAGTCCATCTGAAATTAGAACCTACGGCTAGAAATAGTGGCATTACTTTTGATAGTGTCTGCCATACCGATCACTTGACAGTCGGAACTCAGAACGTAATCCGTAATCACCTGTTTGAGCGGGATCATCATGGGATACTATCAGGCTCCCCCATTACCGATGTGAAAATCACGTTACTAACAGGACGAGCCCATATTAAACACACCTCCGGGGGCGACTTTAGAGAGGCCGCTTACCGAGCGTTACGGCAAGGACTGGAAAAAGCAACAAACTTATTGCTCGAACCGTTTTATGATTTTAAAATCAAGATCGATTTGGATCATATCGGTAAAGTGCTGACCGATATTCAGCAGGCACACGGCAGCTTCGACCCGCCGATAACCGAAGGAAACAAAGCCATTTTAACCGGGAAAGTACCGGTGGCAACCTTCATGAACTATGGTTCTGAATTTGCCTCTATTACCCAAGGGAAAGGCATCTTGAATTTAGTAGTTGGCGGCTATTACCCTTGTCATAATCAGACCGAGGTAATGGAAAGGAAAAGTTACAATAAAGATGCTGATCCTGAATATACTTCGTCTTCGATTTTCTGTGCAAAAGGACAAGGCTATTCCGTTTCGTGGGATCATGCGGAAGCGGAAATGCATGGTTTATAAGTATCTAACCATCTGGGATAAGAGTCGAAAAAAGAAAGCCAACGACCAAGGTAAAGGGTTCGTTGCCTTTCTTCATATTCTTAATAGATTAACTTGCTCTTGTGCCCGGTGTCATACTGCCAATTTTCTCGTGATTGTTTTTCTCCTTCGTTTTAGCTTGTCGATAACCTGGCGCCTTTGTAGTCAATGCGATTAGTAATGAGACGATGCTCAAGACGGCAATAAGCTTGAATGTAGGTATGAAACCGCCTAGGGCTGAAGCAATAAATGATCCGGAAATGGCACCAAGTCCGAAGCCTTGATAAATGATTCCGTAGTTTTTACTCTGATTTTTCAAACCAAAGAAATCAGCTACGATGGCAGGGAATATGGTAATATTACCGCCGAAACAGAAAGCAATCCCTGCCACACAGATGTAGAACAAGCCAAAATTCAGATGAACAAAACTTAATACAGTAACAGCTACTGCCGTTACAAGAAGTGCACCTGATACCACTTTCAAACGGCCTACTTTATCTGATAGTGCTCCGAGAATAATTCGTCCAGATGTATTGGAGATGGCAACGATTGCGACAGCATTACTTGCAGCTGCAATATCAAGATGTGCCAAACTAACACCAATGTCCTTGACGATCCCAATTAGGTATAAACCGCTCATACATGCTGTGAAAAAGATCACAAACAATAAGTAGGCTTCCTTCGTTTTCAGCATTTCTTTGATTGTAAAGTCTTTCTGCTGAATTCCATCAAGTGTTTGCGACTCATTGCTTATTTTTGCTTCCCGAACTAGGAATGATCCGCCCACAACCATGACCATGACCATGATTCCCCAGAATAAAAAAGCTTGAGAAACGCCAACTGATTGGATAAGTGAACCGTTAATGAATTTGAATAACAAACTTCCCGTACCATAGGCACCAACAGAGATTCCAGAAATAAGTCCTTTTCTATTAGGAAACCACTTAATTAAATTAGATAAGGAAGTAATGTAAGCAGTACCGTCTGCTGCCCCAACCACAATACCTGCCAATATGTAGAGCATCCACAACGATGAAACCTGGGAACTGAGTATTAATCCTGCTCCCAACACAATGCCGGCACAGCGAATTAGACGGCGAAGCCCCCATTTATCCTGCAGCTTCCCGGCAAACAACGTGGATATTGCCAATGCCAAGCTAGTAATGGAAAAAGTAAAAGCAACCGAACTTAACTTCCAACCGAAGAGTTCTACTAACGGCTGGTTAAAAAGACTCCACGTATAGATAGTACCTAATCCCATTTGCGCGAAAATAGTCCCCACCACAATCAGCCATCGACGATCTGTGCTTGATTTCATTTCAATCTCCTCTTTTCTTCCAGTAGATACATGATGAATTTCAATATCAGAATCCTTATTTGATTTTGTATGTATCATCATCATACCACCGAAAAAAAAGACGAAATCGTTTTCAGAACGAGATGCATATTATTCGGAATGAACGGAGGTTATAACCGCATGATTTGTCGAAACTCTATCACTTTGCTTCGGCTTACTGGAATTTCCACTGTAAGATCCTTTAGACGCAGCATATAGGTTTGGTTAAACCATGGAACAATTTCACGGATCTTGCTCAAGTTTACAGTATAAGAACGGTGACAGCGAAAAAAAAGGTCCTGAGGAAGTAGTGAATAAAACTCCGATATACTCATCGGCATGGTGTACTCCTCTTGCTCGGTATAAACTAACGTAACCTTTTCACTAGCTAAAGCATAATAAATATCATTGACATCGGTCACGATAATTTTATCGTTCTTTTTTAAATTAATTCTGCTTGAAACCCTAGAATTGATTTCCTCTTCAGGTAACGGCGATACCGGGTTAGATTTTAGTTTCATCTCCTGAATCATCGATTCAGCATGATCTCGTTGAAAAACTGTTTCCAGTTTGCGAAGCATAGCGGCAATTCGCTTCTCATCATACGGCTTTAAGATATAATCAAAGGCTTCAAGTTCAAAAGCCTGTACTGCATGTTCTTTATAGGCAGTTGTAAAGATAATATAAGGTTTTTTTGTAAATTTACAAATCGTACTAGCTAACAGCATTCCATCAAGTGACGGAATGTTAATATCCAAAAAAATCGCATCTGTTTCCTGCTCTTGCAAATATTTTAAAACATCTAATCCGTCATCAAAGAAATTGGTAACTTCGATTTTACTGTAGGCTTCAATTAAATACTCCAGTTCCTCTCGAGCTGGAATTTCATCTTCAACAATAATCGCTTTCATATTTTCTCCTTTACAATATCGAAAGAAACTTCTGTTCCAGGTGATAGTCGATGAATGACAAGCCCTTGTCCATAGATGAGTTTCACTCGCTGGTGAACGTTGTACAAGCCGATTTGTTTGGCAGGTACGTAGTCATGCTGCAAATTTTTAATCACTTCTTCGCTGATTCCAGTCCCTGTATCCTTCACACTTATTCTAATCCTGTCTTCCAAATCCTTCACTGCAATCGTGACTATTCCTGGGCCCTTTGTCTTTAATATGCCATGGATAATGGCATTCTCCACTAAAGGCTGGATGAGCAGGCTCGGAGTTCTTACATTTACTTCGTCTATTTCGTATTCTACCCTTAGACGGCTACCGAAACGTGCCTTCTCTATTTCAACATAATCTCGAACCTGCTCCAATTCTTTATGTATATCAATTAATTCATCACTTACCTCTAAATTGTACCGCATATAGCCAGAAAGATTGATGATTAACTCGCGAGCCTTTTCTGGATTCTTTCTTGTGGTGGACGCAATGGCATTCAGTGCATTAAACAGGAAATGCGGATTTATTGTGGTTTGGAGCGCCTTCAGCTCTGCCTTATTAGCCGCTTCCTTAATCTGTTCGATACGGGAGATCTCCATCAGCGTGGAAATGATTTGCGATAGTCCGATGGCCATTGTCTGCAGTGAATAAGTCATCTTATAGGCTTTGCGGTAATAGATCTTGAGTGTTCCTGTCACCTCTCCTCTCTCCTCAAAGGGCATAATGAGAAGGGAGTGGATTTGGGGTGTATTCTGATCGGCAATTTGATTCCGGATGATGATTTTCCCGCTTTGAATTGCCTCTTTTGACAAATCACTGATAATTTCCTCGCCAATCACATATCGCTCTTCGCCAAACCCAACATAAGCGAGCACATTATGAGTATCCGTGATCGCTACAGCATCAGCCTTTATATCATTTTTGATAATACTGCATATCTTTCTTAATGAATCTGAATTAACAGAACGAAAATAGGGTAATGTCTTGTTGGCAATATCCAAGGCTAACTTAGCCTGTCTGGCCGCAATCCCTTCTTTTTCACCTTCAACACTCATAACAAGCAATACTATCAGGCCAATGTTGACCTCACCTGCAATCATTGGAAAGGCAATCTTTGAGACGATGTCCAAACCAAGTTCAAAAGGTTCTGCCATCGCAAGAATCAGCAGCATGGTCAAGACTTCACAGAACATCCCTGCTGCTATTCCATAAATCCAACGCAACGACCGCTTCACTCTTCGATTAATATATCCCGATACAATCCCTGCGATAATACTCGAAATTAGGCAAGGTATCGAAGTAATTCCTCCAATATCAATCAAATAACGATGAACTCCCGACACTATGCCTGTAATAATTCCCACCCAGGGTCCAAACAAAATCCCCCCAGACACGATGGCGATAATCCTGACATTCACAAGTGAACCTTCCACTTTAATGCCTGAATAGGTACCAAAAATGGCAAATAGGCAAAACACAAGCGTAATGACAACTCGTTCTATAAGAGAATGGCGGTCTTTTTGAAGCGATTCCTTAAATCTCGGGACCCTTATCATAAAAAACAAACAAATCAAGAGCAAAGCCGCCCGTTCGAATAAATGTATTAACATTTCTAATGAAGTATTCATCTGAAAATCCTCTCTATTTAATGTAACCAAAGTTTCTTAATCAAAATGGTGTCAGGCACCTTTTCCATTATTTTGATGATAGCCATGTTCTCCATATGACTAAAGCTGATCAAACCATTTTTCTTCGAATCTACAAAAATAAAATATAACAAGAATAAATAAAAGTGAAATACAAACAATAATTACCATTATTATACTTTTAGGGGGGGGATAACTATAAAGAAGTCAGATTCGATTACAGTATTTCAATTAATCCTATTATCTATGACTGCAATTGGCTTAAAGAATCATGTCACTATTATTTCACCACTGATACAAACTGTAGGAAGAGATTCTTGGTTAAGTGTGATTGTTTCACTTTTTATGGTACTTCTCTGGATTCCTCTTCTATTTTTTATTCATAAAAAAACAAAGCAGGAGCACTTGAATACATGGATGCAAAAATATACTGGAAAAGGGATAGGCAACATCATTTTTTTCATTATTATCCTTTATCTTACCATTTTAGCAGGGGTGACATTAAGGGAGACAATTACTTGGGTCAATATTACTTTCCTGCCGAAGACCCCTATTTTTTTGATGGCAGCTTGTTTTGCTTTGGTTTGTTGGATGCTGGCAGGGACGAATCTGCGTACCTTGAGTATCGTTAATATTTTCCTTTTATTTTTTATTATTGTTCTCGGCTTTTTTGTGGCGCTTACAAATATTCAATTCAAGAATTTTTCACTTCTTATGCCCTTTCTCGAACATGGGTTTCGGCCCGTTTTAAAAGGTACTGTATACCAATGTTCAGGGATGGTTGAATTAATGCTGCTTCTATTTCTTCAACACAAAACTGAAACACCCATTCGGTTTCGTCATTTTGTAATAGCTTCAATCATTTTAACATTGTTAACAGTTGGTCCTCTTATAGGAGCTGTGATTGAATTTGGACCCGTTGAAGCATCAAGACAGCGATTTCCTCCATACGAGGAATGGGGGCTGGCCTCTCTGGGAAATTTTATTGAACACGTCGACTTTTTATCCATCTACCAATGGCTATCAGGTGCATTTATCCGAATTTCATTACTTTTGCTGTTAATAAAGGAATACCTTCCATTTAAACAAAAACAAAAATGGTATCTGTTATTTATATTAGCTGCAATTACTGCTATAACATTACTGCCAATCACTGATTTTCAATTCATGGGATTTTTAACTGCAATCATTTTACCATTTACAGTTTGGTTCTTCTTAGGCTTATCAGTCTTCCTCGGTCTATTGGTAGCGTTCTTTGAAAGAAAAATTTGGAGGCCGAACAATGATGTTTAAAAAAAAACACAAGAAAACCACTCTGACTATAACCAAAAGTCCTGATAAAAAGGATATTTCAACAGCCACAAAATCCCTTAACGAACAAACTCTTCGGGAGTTATTCAAAAAAAACGAAGATGTAAAATTTGAGCCTTTTACATTTAATCAGCACAAGGTGATGCTAACTTACTGTCAAGGGTTAGTTAGAAATGAAATGCTTTATCAAACGGTTCCCGAACGTCTTGATGCTTTTTTTTCGCAATTACAAATAGAACCTAGCAAGGAAAAGATTCTCGAACTCCTTCGCCTCCCTTCTCTAAAATTGGTAGAAAATGAAGATGAAGCAGTTTCAGAGATTTTTTCCGGAAAATTGTTGTTGAATTTTAATATACCGGGAAGCCTTTTTCTGGTGGACATTTCAGAACGGCCACAGCGAAACCCTGAAGAAACAAAAACAGAAATTAGTATCTTAGGTCCACGTGACAATTTTATCGAAGACATTTCAATCAACATCGCATTAATTCGAAAACGCCTTCGAACAACCTCGCTTGCCAGTAAATCGCTTGAAATTGGCAAGCGAACCAGAACGAAAGTTTCTGTTCTTTATATAGACGATATTACTGATAAGGAAATTTTACAAAGCATCATGGAAAAGTTGTCTGCTATTGATATTGATGGACTCTTCAGCGGTACACAATTAGAAGAATTAATAGATAAAAACCCATTTGGTTTCTTTCCGCGTCATGCCTATACGGGACGGCCGGACTTTGCCGTTCAATCTCTCCTTAATGGCAGAATCATTATTTTAATCGATGGGATTGCTTATGCTTACATTACACCGGTAAACCTGTTCTTTCTGTTAAAGAGTAGCGAGGATAAAGAGCAGAACTATGCTTATAACTCCTTTGAGAGATTAATGAGACTTGTCGGAATTCTTATAGCCACTTTCCTTCCGGGTTTCTGGGTTGCAATCTCTTCTTTCCATCAGAATCAGCTTCCGCTAACGCTTTTAGCAACAATTGTAGAATCGAGAAGAGGAGTTCCTCTGCCCACAGCTCTTGAAGCCTTATTAATGTTGGTTATATTTGAATTATTTCGGGAAGCTGGCCTGCGCTTGCCAACTGCAGTAGGACAATCAATCAGCGTAATAGGTGGACTTATTATCGGAGATGCGGCAATAAGAGCAGGTTTAACAAATCCTGCCATGCTTGTTGCCATTTCAGGCTCGACTATTGCTACTTTTACACTGGTAAACCAGTGGTTAATCGGAACAGTTTCGATAATACGATTTTTTGTCATTTTTTGTGTATCTCTTTTGGGTTTTTTTGGTTTTTTTATCTCAATCTTTATTATTTTAATTTACATTGCTAAAATTCGGATTTTTGGGGTCCCTTATTTAGACTTAGCCACCCGAATTGATATGATGAATATCTTAAAATCTGTTTTTCGTATACCCGATTCCAAAAAAGTCAGTAGAGCAAACTCTCTGAACCCTACCGATTCTGCCCGAAAAGAAGGGGAATCCTAATGAGGAGAAAACTGATAAAACACTTATTTCTTACATTGATCGTGCTGGCTGGAATCCCAATCGCAGGCTGCTGGGATTCAAATGAATCCGAGCGAATGGTATATGCTCAAGGGATGGGAGTGGATTATAAGGATGGTCATTATACCGTTTATTTACAAATAATAAATTTACGATTGATGGCAAAATCTGAGTCCAGCGGAGCCGGAGGACCTCAAGTAAATGTTGAAGTCGGCCATGCCTCGGCAAAAACGTTGGATAAAGCAATTTTCAACCTCTATAAAAGTTCGCAAAGACGCATTTTCTGGGGACATCTTTCCTATGTTGTTTTCACAGAAAATGCGCTAAAGCAAGTGGGGGTCAAAGCAACGATTGATTTCTTGGATCGCTATCGGGAGACGCGCTATCGCATTTGGATTTATGCAACAAAGGAACCACTTTCAAAAGTATTCGTTACTACTCCAATTCTTGATATGTCTCCCGCCCTATCAAGGCTAAGTGATCCGCAAGCCTCATTTCATCAAAGTTCGTTTATTCGACCAATCGATATGAGAGAACTGCTTATCGCGATAGACGAGCCTGGACATGAGGTAGTTATGCCTTCCATAAGCCTTTCTAAAAATACATGGGAAACAGATAAGGGGGGACATGATGCCATTAAAATAGATGGGATTGCTGTTACAACATCTGTTGCTCTTAAGGGAGAAATAACAAACCATGACGCTATAGGTTTTAGGTGGATGAGTAAAGATTTTGTTCGAGACGTGCTAGAGGTAAAAAGTAAAGAAGGGCCAAAAGTTAATCTAGTGATTGAAAAGTTAAAGGTAAGAATACTCCCCGTCGAAAAAAATTCGAACATTCATTTTAATGTACAGATTAAAGCTAAAGCTGTAATTTATGTCCTTGTGGAAAAAGTGAAGCTTGCTAGGTTAGCAACAGAAACAGAAAAGGAAATAAAAAAAGAAGTTATGGAAACTTATTCAAAGGGACTTAACATCGACGCAGATGTGTATCGACTATCAGAGGTTCTTTATAGGAAAAACGTAAAAGCCTGGAAACAGGCAGAACATAATGGAAAAATTCCGTTATCGAAAGATTCCATTAAACTGGATATAAAAGTGAAATTGGTTAATGGAGCTAAACAACGGGAAGAGCCTACCCTAGATTAACAACTGTCATTACCTTTTGATTCATTTTAATCTTCAGGCCTTTGAGCCTAGACTTAGATAGTCGATTATCCTTTCCGATGATTAAGGAATATAGATTTTCACTGATTCCCTGCTCCTCCGATATAAATGGTCATATTTCTACCTCCTTAAATATAAAAACCTCGCCCTTAGTCAAAATGATTGCCTAAGGACGAGGTATATCTCGTGTTACCACCTTAATTCGCTAATAATTCGCATGATCAGCCTAAGGGAAATAGGTAAATAAGAACCTTCAACTGAACGTTCAATAGGATGATAAAGCCACAAGATTAGTTGCTGGTTCTTATGCTTATACACCCTTAAAAACTATTTATTTAGTGTCTTTTTTAATATTGCAGAAGATTTTGCTACAATATTGTTTTTGTCATCATATATTTTACATTCCCCGTGAATAATTGTTCTCCCTATTCTTTCAGGAGAAGCTACTGCTATTAAGTACTCTCCAGTAGCAGGTTCGAGGTAAGTTATATTTATATCAAGAGTAACAACCTCTTGAATACCTTCTTTATTAGTGATCGGCAATAAATTTCCAAGAGCAACATCGGCTAAAGTTGCTATAATTCCACCGTGAACAACACCTAAGCTATTTAAATACAAGGGGACTACAGGCATTGAAACTTTTATTTGGTTGATATCTATTCTTGTATACTCTAAATTTAGAAAATCATCAAAAGCTTGTTTAATAAACAAGAACCCACCCCCCCAACTAATCATATATTTTAACCATAAATGTCTTAAAAACATTTTTATCTAAATGTATAATAGATTATTTGATTACTGATTTAAGCAAGCTACATGAGAAAAAATCAGCGATCTCATCATTTGATTGATTATCACGAGGTTTTATCCAATAAGGCATATAATTAACTGCTCCCAAAATTAATAACCTTGCTAATTTAACATTATTTGTTTCAAAAACTCCTTTTTGAACACCCTCTTCAATAATTGATTGGAAAAGTTTTTCATACTTATCGCGTTGTTCTAGTACCGCTTTACGAGTATCAGGTGATAGCATATTGGTTCTATTAATAACACTAAACACAGCATTTTCTTCAATAATAAATAAAACTAATGATTTAATTGCATTCTTTAACTTTTTCGAAGGATGATCGTTACTTTCAACAATCACCTGAAGTTCTTCAATACACTCTGACGCTACCAAATCATGGCATTGGAATAATAAATCTTCCTTGCTACTTACATAATAATAAATAGCGCCTTTTGTCATTCTAAGCTCATTAGAAATGTCTTCAATTGTTGTTTCATGGTACCCTTTTTTGTTAAATAAATTTGCTGCTGTCCTTAATATATCTAGTTTTTTTTGAGTTGCTCTTTCCTCTCGAAATGATGCCATAATGATCACTGCCTTCTTGAAATTATTTAACTTATTAAAGAGAAATAGTTGAGCGATTTTATATTCATAAAATTCTAATAAAGATAAATCGAGTGAGTAATTTATACCTCAAATCTGTCGCGGGAGAATTTCGTTAATATCTCATATCCTGATTCAGTAACTAGCACGGATTCTTCCATCGTTAAACCAAACTCGTTAGGAAAAATAAATTTAGGCTCGATAGCGAGTACCATACCTTGTTCAAGTATTGTATGATTAAAAGCGGAGATTAAAGGCGGCTCATCGATTTCTAAACCTATACCATGACCAACATATTTAAATCCATATTGCCCTAATCCCATAAATTCTTCTTTATATCCACTTGAAGTTGCTGTTGATTCTGCCTTCTGGTAAATATCTGAAACCAGCGCTCCTGGACGTATCAGGTCAATGGTAGAATCAAGTACTTCAATTAATTTCTTTTGTAAATTCTGAAGTCTATCATTAGCCTTTCCAAGCACAAAGGAACGGGCTTCATCTGCATGATAACCTTGATAAATGGTACCTTTGTCAATAACGATCAAATCACCATTTGAAATTTGGCGGTTTCCTGCTCCATAGGGCCTAATGGCACTCCTGCCTAACCCCGTCATTGTCATCCAATTACCTGAAATAATACTTGTATTTTCACCTGATACTACAACCCCAAAGCTTAATCTATTATTTGACCCTCGCTGGATCATATTACCTTCATCACCATATGAAAATGTCACTTCTTCAATTGACTTTTGAAGTTGTATTTCTGTCATCCCTTTGTGTAATATTGATAGAGCATGATCAAACCCTTTACTAGATATATCAGCTGCCATTTTAATTTGTGAAATTTCAAAATCTGATTTAATCATTCTTTGCGACCATACTAAAGGTTGAACATCAACGAATAAAGCATTTGGTATTTTTCTTTGCAAATTATGAAATAAATTAATATTTATGACATCAAAAGAAAGCCCTAATACTATTTTTCTTTCTTCGTATACTTCTTTTAACGTTTCTATAATACTTCCGATCCCCATTGATGGTCTCACATCTGATATATAGCTGTCTTTCTTTCCGTGTTCTAAGTTAATTCTTACTAATAAAATTGGATCTTGATCACTTGGTACTATGAGTACACTATTTACTCCAGTACCTGAATAATAATAGATTTCTTCCTGTTGAAAAAAAATGGCGCCATCAATATTTTCATTTTGCAGCCGTCCTTGCAGCTTCTTAATTCTTTTGGTAAATTCACTATCAACATTGTCAACAGCTTCGGTCATTCTTTCAAACACTATTTTCCCTCCAGAAAAAATAAATAAAAGAGTAGCATAATCACCATATTTATCTATATCTATAATTTTACATCTTTTTTTCTTTCTAAAGTTATAAATTTCCTCTGCAATCTTATAATGTGGAAATTTTATTCATATTTTCTTTTAGTTTATGTTTCATTATTTTACCAGCAGCATTTCGAGGTAATTGTTCAACAAAATAGACAAATTTAGGTATTTTATATCCGCCTATCTTTCCCCTGCAATAATCTCTAAGCTCTTCTTCATTAACATTACTCTTATCATTTGGAACGACGATTGCTGTAACTATTTCTCCATATAATTCATGAGGAACACCAATAATTGCTACCTCTTTTACGAATGGATGGGTAGATAATATATTTTCAATTTCAGCTGCATAAACATTTTCATCTCCAGTAAGGACCATATCTTTTTTTCTATCTACTACAAAATAATCTCCGCTTTTCAATCGAATAGCCAGATCACCAGTGTAGTACCATCCATCAATAACGGCCTCGTTTGTCTTTTCAGGCTCTTGCCAATACCCCTTTAGAACAGTATCTCCTTTAACAAGTATCTCCCCAACTTGATTGTCAGGAACTTGGTTTCCATATTTATCAACAAGTTTCACTAACATACCATATATCGGTTTACCTGCACTCATACCAGATGCTTTAATATTAGGTAATAAGTCTAATTTTTCTATTTCTCTTTCTAAAGTGCTCTGACTAATTACATTACTCATGACATGTGCGGTATTTTCTGTCATACCGTATATATTAGCTACGACAACTCCATGTTCTTTTGGGAACATTGAAAAGAATTTAGTCATCGTGGAATCTGATGAAAATCCACCACCTGTTGATACTGTTTTTAAACTAGTAAAATCATAGTTTTTAATTAGTGGATGGTTCGAAAAGATTTTCAATTGTGTAGCAGTAATATCCAAATCATTAATTTTATGTTTTTCAATTAATTCTGCTACCTCTGCTACGGAAAAGTCTGAGAAGACACAAGTCATACCTAAAGCTATTTTATTAAGGCCCATCATTACCCCAATATGGAAAAAAGGGAATAAACACATTCCTACATAGTACCTATAACGGGGTAGCTCTATTAGTTGATAACCACACATTGATGTCATATTTTTGTGTGTAATCATAGCTCCTTTTGGATTTCCCGTTGTACCGCTTGTATAGCATAGAAAGGCTACGTCATTTTCTTCTACTTCACTTTCAACAACATCATCTTTTGCAGAACTAATGATATCTTCAAGGTTTAAACTTAAATTATCCTTTTCTCCAATATTTATATAATTTTTAACTCCTTTTATTTCACTTTGAATAGTGGAGATTTTTTCCTTATACAAATCCTCATAAACGACTGTATTTGCTCCCGAATGAACGATAATATACTTTAATTCTTCTGCAGAAAGTCTTGTGTTTAATGGTACAGCAATCCCGCCAAAAGCGAAAATTCCAAAATAAAGTTCAAAGTATTCCGGTCGATTACTTAAGAGAATGGCTATTCGATCACCCTTGTAAGAATTTAATTGTTGTAATCCATAAGCGATTTTTCTTGATCTTTCATAAAATTGCTTATATGTCCTTTCAATACCTTTATATACTGTAGCTATCTTATCAGGGTATTCCATGACAACATTTTCAATTATGTTACTCATTAACACGAATAATCACTCCTTTAAGATCTAGGATTTATTTTCGTACGTTAAAGAACCTATATTTCATTATAATTCCATTTTCTTAGCATTAATTAGTTTCATAATCTCGTTAGTCCCAGCATAGATTGCTGCCACCGGTATATCTCTATACCTTCTAGCAATTTCATATTCTTCCATATACCCGTAACCACCAAATAATTGCATGCATTGTGAAGCTACTCGTTTGGCCATTTCGGTATTCCACCATTTCGCCATAGATACCTGTTTTACAATTTCTCTCTTATTTATATGATTTTCAACTAAATTATTTATGAAGTTTCGTCCTATTTCGATTTCCGTTGCCATTTCCGCAATCTTAAATTGAGTATTTTGAAACTTACTGATAGGTTTTCCAAAAGCAGTTCTTTCTTTCGTATATTTAATAGTCAACTCTAACATTTTTTCAGCTGCTACTTGTGCTGCAATGGCAACAACTAGACGTTCTTGCTGAAGTTTTTCCATTAAATAATAAAATCCTTTTCCTTCTTCACCTAATAGGTTTGAAACTGGAACTTTAGCATCCTCAAAAATTAGTTCTGCAGTATCTTGGCTATGAAGACCAACTTTATCTAGTTTTTTCCCTCTCTTAAAGCCAACTGCATCACGCTCTACTAATATTAGACTTATACCTTTATGATCATTCACCTTTGGATCCGTTTTACATGCAACAAGAATCAAATCTGATTGTATGCCATTTGTAATAAATGTTTTTTCTCCATTAATGATATAATGATCTCTAACTTTTACAGCTGTTGTTTTAATATTTGCTAAGTCCGATCCGCTCCCAGGTTCTGTCATTGCAATTGCTGTTATTAAGTCTCCGCTTAGACACCCAGGCAACCATTTCAACTTTTGCTCTTCTGTTCCAAATGTATTTAAATAAGGTACTACAATATCATTGTGATTGGATACTCCAATTAAACTAGAACCAACCTTTTCTAACTCTTCTATTAAAACAACAGAATATCCAAAGTCAGCATTCATGCCTCCATATTTTTCATCAACATATGGGCAAAGAAAACCATTGCTCCCCATTTTTCTCCAAAAATCACGTGGGATCATACGATTTTTTTCCCATTCATCATAATAAGGATATGCTTCCTTCTCTAGAAACTTCCTTAGAGAAGTTCGGAGGATTTGGTGTTCCTCTTGTAAATAGGCCATAAAAATATCCCACCGTTCATTTTTAAATGATGAAAAAAGAGTAAAACTCCTTACGCAGCCACGTTAAGGGATTGATTACTGAAATAAACAATTTCTTTAACCAAACTGATTTTGGTTGAAAAATTAAACAATATTCGGATGTCCAAAACCGTAACATTTTCTTAGTATTTCAATAATTTCACCATGTGTACATCCCACACTTACGGCTAAAATTGTTTCAGCGAATATATTTAATTCGTCATTAGTTGTTGCAGCTACAATTCTACTTAAAGCTTCATCAACTTTGCTTTTATCTCTTCTTTTTTTGAAATTCTCTAAACGTTTTAGATGTTTTTGAACTAGTTTTTGATCTACCCTTGTAAGATTTGGTCGTTTATCTTCACTCTCATCGATTTGATATTTATTTACTCCAACAATTACTTTTTGGTTACTATCAACTTGTCGTTGATATTTTTCAGCTGATTCACCTATGACTTTTTGAACATAGCCCTTTCTTACCGCTTCTAACATACCACCCATTTCATCAATCTTTTGAATGTAACCCCAAACTTCTTCTTCCATTTGATCTGTTAATCTTTCTAAATAATAGGAGCCGCCTATCGGATCAATTACATCGGCAATACCCGATTCCTCTGCTAAAATATTTTGTGTATTAATAGCAATTCTAGCAGCTTCCTCAATTGGCGTCCCTAGCGCTTCATCATATGAATCTGTATGAAGTGATTGCGCACCTCCAAGAATCCCTGCCATAGCTTGAATAGTTACTCGTACAATATTGTTTAATGGTTGTTGCCTTGTCAGCTCAGCGCCAGATGTTTGACCATGAAATTTAAACCGCAAAGAGCGTGGATCTTTTGCTCCAAACCGCTCCTTTAATAACTTCGCCCATATTCTTCTTCCTGCACGGAATTTTGCAATTTCTTCGAACATACTAATACTGATATCATAAAAAAATGTAAAACGAGGTGCAAAAGTATCAATTTGTAATCCCTGTTTCATTGTTTCTTCTATATAAGTAATACCTGTCGAAATCGTAAATGCTAATGCTTGGGCAGGAGTAGCTCCAGCCTGTTGCATATGTTGGCCGACAATACTCACTGGATTCCAATTTGGAACATATTTGTTTGTGTACTTTATGTGGTCTAACAAAATCTTTAAACTTCCCTCTAGAGAAATACGATAAAACATATGGTTAGCAACAAAGTGTGAGATGAAATCGGATTGGTTACTTGTACCTATTATTTTGGAATATGGAATCCCTCGACGATCTGCAATGACTAATAACATGGCCAATCCAGTAAAACCTATTGGATCATTTAGTGCAATACTGATTTTGTCTATTGGGATCTGATCAAAAGCAATTTCCATGTCCTCGATTGTATTGATCGGTGTTCCGCACGTTCCAACGAGTAGAGGATCAACTGCATCGGCATCATAACCTCGATAAAAACTGTTACAAAATATTAAACTTACAGCATTTGACCCTGCCTTTATCATTTCTCTTTGCCTTTCATTAAATCTTTCAGGAGTATCCAGTCCTATTAATTGTCTTCTACTCCACCCTCTACCTCGATACATCGTAGGGTACAACCCACGAGTATATGGATATTCCCCTGGATAGGACAGTGTTTCTTCTTTAATATCGTGAGCAGTGTAAATTGGTTTTATCGGTATTCCTGACAGGTTATACTTTAAGTCTTGCTCTGCAGGAACTCCCCTCATTTTCTGATATTCTTTTGACCATTGCTGATAATTATCTTGTTTATTTTTCTCCATTCAAACACCTCATTTTATACTTGTTTTACCCATCAGATTTTCTACATATTCAACAATAGAGTCCAATGTATCTCCAGGATGAAAGATCTTTTCAACACCAGCATTCAATAGCATTTCTTCATCTTCTCTTGGAATAATCCCTCCAACAAGAACTTTTTTATCCCCTAAGCCTTCACTTTGTAGAGCCTCAATTAATTTAGGAACAATTAGATGATCATATGCTAATGAACTAATGGCAACAATATCAACATCTTCCTGAAGAGTGATATTTACTACATCCTCTATCTTCTGCCAAGGACTAGTATAGATTACTTCCATTCCTGCATTTCGAAATGAACTGGCCACAACACGTGCACCTCTATCGTGACCATCTAATCCAATCTTTGTTACTAAAACTTTTATCGGTCTTTCCATTTTTCACTCTCCTCCAATATCTGTTTTATAAGAGTCTAGTAAATGATTTATATTTAACTACTCCCGTAGCAGGATCAAAAGTAATAGTTTTTGAGTTTGGTAAAATTCAGTCATAAATAAGGTTGTTACTACGTAATGAATTTCTGGAGAAAACGTTACCGATTCATAAATGGAACAAATTAGCATTAAGATATTTTGATTAGAGTTCCCACACAAAAGAGAAAGCGCTATCAATAATTAGAATGATAAATCAAACGTCAGCTTCCTTTTTAAGAAATCGGGTAAATAAATGGTTGGCGGCGCATTCAGGGTTTATTTTCCTATCAATTACTTGTTTAAAAATGTCATTCCATTCTGCCCCATTCAATATTTCATTTTCTATATAACTCAAAAATTTCTCTTTCAAACTCTCGGTTAGTTTATACGTTGCATGTGCATTTTCAATCCTTTCTCTTTCACCTGTTTTGTTAATTTCATCCCACCTTACCTCCAATTTTTCAATAAGATCCTCTATTCCTTTATCTTCCCGTGCAGAAGTTAATAAAACTGGTACCTTCTTTCTCTTGATAACTGATTCTGTATGAAGCATTTGTTGAATCTGGTTAGCAGTAATTTCAGCACTTGGTAAATCTGCTTTATTAACTACAAACAAATTGGCAATCTCCATAATCCCAGATTTCTGTGCCTGAATTTCATCCCCTAATCCTGGTGCAGTAACTACTATCGTTGTATGTGCTAAATTCATGATTTCTATTTCTGACTGCCCTGAACCAACTGTTTCGATTAAAATGCAGTCATACCCAAAGACATCCATAAGTGTAATTATGTTTCCAACTGATTTGGACAATCCACCAACTTGCCCTCTAGATGCTATGCTTCTAACAAAAATTTCAGGGTTTTTCTGAGAATTAGACATTCGTATTCTATCACCTAAAATTGCACCATTAGAAAACGGACTACTAGGATCAATTGCTATTATGGCAATTGATTTTCCGTCCATTTGTAATTTGGAAGCAACTTTGTCTACCAATGTACTTTTCCCTGTGCCAGGTGAGCCCGTTATTCCAATAATGTGTGCTTTACCTGAACTCAAATATATTTTTGAAACTAACTCCAAATAATTTTCTTCATTGTTTTCTACGATTGTTATTGCTCTTGCTAGTGCTCTTTTATTACCAGATTTAACACCTTCGATAATTCCTGAAAATTCCAAATGATTGAAACCTCCCTTACTCATATAAATTGAAATGATATCGATTAAGTATTCATAGGCAAAAACGATCTACGCTTTCAACATGGATTACTCAATTCCTAATAATGTTGCAATTGCTGGTCCTCCTCCAGCACATAAAGTGGCAATTCCTAACTTTTTATTTTCGATACGTAACTCAGTCATCAAGGTACCTACTAATCTTGCTCCAGTATTCCCTGGTGGATGACCAAGAGCAATGGCACCACCATTCACATTGACTTTTTCGATAGGAATTTTAATTTCTTTTATACAAGCAAGAGCCTGAGCTCCAAAAGCTTCATTAATTTCTAATAAGTCAATATCATCAATCGTTAAATTATTTCTTTTTAATAATTTGTTAATAGCTGGAACTGGTCCATATCCCATAATTTCTGGAGCAACTCCGATAGAGACCGTATCAATAATAGAACCTTGGATTTGATATCCGTTTTCTATTGCATAACACTTTTCCATTAGTACAAGTGCTGAAGCACCGTCACTTAATGGTGGGGAATTTCCTGCTGTTGATATCCCGTTAATTTCAAAAGCAGGTTTCAATATTTGCAAATCATTATATGTAGTACTAGGACGAGGACATTCGTCTTTTTCAACAACGATCTCACCAATCTTAGTGCTTAATTTAATCGGAATAATTTCTTCTACAAACCGTCTTTTTTGTATCGCCCTGGAAGCTTTTTGCTGACTTTCTAAAGCAAATGCATCGACTTCCTCCCTTGTCAGAGCCGCATTTCTACCTACAGTCTCAGCAGTAGTCCCCATATGAGTTCCAAAAAATGCATCGTCTAAACCATCATAATAAAGCCCGTCTTCTAAACTCTTACTACCACGTCTGTACCCCCATCGGCCATTCATATCAATATAGGGAACATTACTCATACTTTCAAAACCACCTGCTATCACAACTTTAGCCTTACCTAATCTAATTTGATCAGCAGCTATATCAATTGCACGAATTCCTGAAGAACATTGCTGATTAATTGTTATGGCAGATGCTTGCTCACTAATACCTGCTCGAATTGCAGCCTGTCTTGCTGGATTTGCTTTTTGTCCTGCTTGCCATACAACTCCCATGATCACTTCATCAATATCATTAGGGCTTACTTTTGATCTCTCTAAAACTCCTGAAATTGCAATTGTACCCAAAGTAACGGCAGAAATGTCTTTTAAAACACCACCAAACCTACCTATAGGTGTTCTTGCATAAGAAACAATGACAGCTTCTTTCACTTTCCAAGCCTCCCTATATTAAAAATTCAAACAGTCAGTATTTTTTTGAATCTCTGTTTAAAAAATATAACATTTTCTAGATATTGTCAATGTGTTTTTTGAATTTTCAGTTAACAAAAGACAAAATCTCTTTAGTTTTTATATATATGATGTCAAATCAGTACCCATTAGCCCATATTTAGTCTTTTGTTGGTTTTGTTTTAAAATTATCAAAATAAAAAACGGCTTGGAGTAAAACTCTAAGCCGTTTTTTATTTGAATTATGGTGTGATTCCCACTGTCAATATCATGAGATATAAGTTCTTATTTCGCTTGTGAATGACTGTTTTGCCCCTCACAAGTAAACCCTTTATTCTAATGCATATGGGGTTCATTTTCCTTCCCTCTTGAACAAAGGCTGCTTCTTTATGCTGCTTTTTTGATCTCTATTTTTTTCCCTTCCTTACGCCACTTCTTAAATTCAGCTGTTGCTGTGAATAGGACGTCTGTGGATGAGTTAAGAGCCGTTTCAAAGGAGTCTTGTAAAACACCGATGATAAAGCCTACTCCAACTACCTGCATCGCAACATCATTCGGGATTCCGAATAAGCTACATGCTAGAGGAATCAGTAATAAGGAACCACCGGCAACTCCTGAAGCACCACAAGCACATACAGCTGACAGTACGCTGAGTATGATGGCTGTAGGTATGTCCACATGAATGTTTAGTGTATGAACAGCCGCAAGTGTCAGTACAGAAATCGTAACAGCGGCACCAGCCATATTGATGGTTGCACCTAATGGAATCGATACAGAATAAGTATCCTTATCCAAACCTAGTTTTTCACATAATTTCATATTTACAGGAATGTTAGCAGCTGAACTGCGTGTAAAGAATGCTGTAATACCGCTTTCCTTGATGCACTTAAATACAACTGGGTACGGGTTTTGACGAATAGCTGTGAACACAATGATTGGATTGACTACAAATGCCACAAACAACATGCAACCAATCAATACAGCAAGTAATTTTCCATAGCTTAGTAATGATTCGATTCCATTTGTCGTAATAGAGTCTATAACTAAACCCATGATTCCCACTGGCGCAAACTTGATCACCCATGTAACCATTTTGGAAACGGCATCTGAAAAATTAGAAATCATCGTTTTGGTTGAATCTGGAGCATTTCTCAAAGCTATTCCAAGGACGACCGCCCAAGCTAAAATACCGATATAGTTGGCATTATAAATCGCTTTTACCGGGTTATCCACAACGTTCAACAGTAATGCTTTGAGGACCTCAGTAACACCACCCGGTGCTGCCAAATCCTCAACTCCCTTTGCAAGGGTTAAACTTACAGGGAAGACAAAGCTTACGATAACTGCAATTAATCCAGCTAAAAAAGTTCCTAACAGATAAAGTCCAATAATCGATTTCATATTCGTTTGGTGACCACTTTTGTGTTGTGCGATGGCTGACATAACTAAGAATAATACCAATACAGGTGCAATGGCTTTTAAAGCACCTACAAATAAAGAGCCTAAAATGACAATAGGTTTTGCAACATCTGGGATCGTTACAGCCAGAATAATACCAATAATCAAACCTACAATGATTTGTTTTACCAGACTCACTTGATTCCATTTCTTCAATAGATTTTTCATAGATGTTTCCCCCTCTAGATACTTCGACTAGTCCTATTAAACTATCAAACTAATAATATTATAGTGAATATTTAGATATATTACAATAGTAGTTAGGGGCTGGTGCATTTTCCCTTTGCATCAAAAGTTTATCAAGATGGTATAGACTACTGAGGAATTGTATTTTGTTACAATGTCTACAAGTCATGACCAGGAAATCCAAAATCAAGCTTTATCACAAGATGATTTCACCTTAACCGCCAAGCAGATAGAATACGCCCTCTCCTTAATCGAAAAAGTAAAAAATGAATTCGAATTGGCCATCAATCCTACCAAATTAACCATTAAAGATTTGAATAGATTGATTGCGTACAATCGTTACAAGAATAAAGGGACTCATATTAACCTTGTAAAAAGGGGGTATTGAGAAAAAGATAGACCCTCATACTTGTTCAAATTCAAAAAATCCTTAGCACTACTAGGAACGGTTTCACTTATGAGGTGCAAAACAGTAAATCGCACGACTAATCATAAAAATATTCACCAATAAATTCGCAGGATATTTTACATAAAAATGGCTCGGAGCAAAACATCCTCCAAGCCATTTTTCTTTATAAAATCCACCAATTAGTTAAAGGGCAGTTAGTTGAACAAGCACCTTTTTTCTATTACGCATAATATTCGAAATGCGCAATTAACTTTAACAAATTATATCCATAATCTATTTAATAATTTATAGTTAAGTTGTATTAATATGTAAGGTTTAGGATAATTAAAAATATCGCTAAACCCCACAATTAAATACCTTACTACTACAATTTGGAGGGAGATTACCAAATGGCAAAGATAAAGAACGAACAAATTGAAATAGCGCCCCTCAAGGCTGATGATCGTAGTCGATGGAATGTCTTGGCACGGAGCTATAAAGCATTTTACGAAACGGAACTCCCAGACAAGAGTTACGATGAAGTTTGGGAGTGCTTGCTAAACGACCATGAAATTTTCGGTTTAGGAGCATACCTTCAAGGAAACTTGGTCGGTTTCACTCACTTCCTATTCCATCGCACAATCTGGATGGAAAAAGCATGTTACTTACAAGACCTCTTCGTAGATGAAACTGCTCGCGGACATGGTATTGCTCGCGCACTCATTGAGCAGGTAGCTCAATTTGCTCGTGAACATGACTCTACTAAGCTTTACTGGCAAACTCGTTATGACAATACTACCGCTCGAGCTCTTTACGACAAGATTGCGAATCACAATGGTTTCATACGTTACGATTATCCACTAAATTAGAACAAGCTTGCTATCCGGCTCCCATAGGTAAGCGGATACCTTTAATAATGCTTCGCTTTTTGTATCAAATACAACATAAAAGGTCATTTCTCATATTAAACCTGCTCGTAAGTGAAAAAGCGTTCCCCCATTAAATAGCTCTTTCACACTGGATAAACTCTATAATTAAGAGAATGTTACGAAAGCGGAAGCACCTTGTCAATATGACATTATCTCTTTTTGCAAGGATTTTAAAACATATCCTAGCAACCTAAATATCTATGACTCTCCTAAAGAATATAAAAGCTTTTATTCAAAAATAGAAAATAATGGAAAGTACATTTACTTAATCTTAGGCAAAGATCCTTCTGGGAATAATGGTCACTATGCCACTGAGGATATTACCATCCCCTTCCCTATAGCTGCTCACTTAAAGAATGCACAAATGAAGGAAAAAGCAAATGACATGATAATAGAAGGCAGTATATAGACCGGGCCATGTTCACCGGTCTATTTTTTTCGTATCTTCTAATTAATCCTTACTTTCAAATTGAGTAGGATCAGGAGAAATGGGAATACCATAATTATTCAGCAGTTGCATAATAAGGAGAAACTTCACTCATCAAATAGATTGGTTAGTTATTTATAGTTTTCATTTGCTAAATCCACCTTCATTGTGAATTTGTTCAATAATCCCTCTTCCACTTGGCCTTAGGGGTTTCTCGAGCTATTCCAATTTCATGGATTTTCTCTAGTATCCCTGACCTTTTACTTTGAATTTTCTAAAATAAATTTACCCATTTCAATTGCACAATCCTCACTTTGAGGATAGACTCCTACATTATCAGCATACGCATGTCCAAAACCTTTATATAAAACCGTTTGTGTTTCTACCCCTGCCTTAGCCAACTTTACTGCATAGGCTAGGCTTTCTACCTTGAGATAATCATGTTCACCTACTGTAATAAAGGTTGGCGGTAAGCCCTTAGGATTTCTCTTATATGGCGTTAAATATTCATTATCTATTTCTGTAGTCCCTAATATATTCCCTAATGATTCTAGTGAGCCAAACATGTCTAACATCGTTTTAATACCTGATCTATGTTTAGGCGACATCTCATATTCATCAATGCTCCATTTGTAATACTCATCTTCAATTCCAGCCATGTTTACTGTCGGATAAAGTAACAGTTGTCCCTTTACCATTCCTAATCCATCTTCCATATCCCTGGTTGTACAATATTGTGTTAAATTACCTCCTGCACTATCCCCTGCAACAAAAATATTACCCCTATCCCCACCTAAACTTTCTGCATTATTATAAATCCATTGTAAAGTAGAATAACAATCTTTATGACCTGCTGGGTATGGATTCTCTGGAGCAAGCCTATAATCAACTGACACTGCAAGGATATCTGTATTCTCTACTATTAACTTAACAAACTCCTCTACAACATCAGGAGAACCTCCAAAGAATCCTCCACCATGGATGAAATATAAAACCGGGGCATTTTTTCTCGTTGTTTCTGATGTATAAATTCTTATCGGAATCTGATTCCCGTCTTCTCCTGTCACATGTCTATGTTCTATTTCAATATTCTTTTGAACGATAGGATTACTTTTTACCCCATTAAACATTTTCCGAAGCCTTTTAATTCCTTTTGGTGAAATGTCCATCTTCATTAAAAATTTCGGCATATATTTCATTAATAAAAGCTGATTTTTCATATCTTTATACAGACGTGGATCCATTGCACCTTTTTCATCACTGTCTGGCAAGTTTTTAACTAGAACCTCTACACCCTTCAGCATAATGGTTTCTTCACGTTCAACAAGCTTATCTAATAATTCTTTTGAGTACCTTCTTTCCATACCTAAACACCCTTTTTTCCAGATTATCTTTTATCTTTTATAAACGAAGAAAAGAAGTCGCCCTGAGTTTTAACCTCTCAGTTTTGGAGACTTGTTCTCATCGAAACACTTAAAGGGTAATCTAAAGTCAAGTTTTGACGTTTTTTCACCTATTTTTTCATCAATCCACGGATTCCCTTTAGAATATGTCCATTCATTATATCTATGAGTCCCTCAATCCTTTTAACTGATAACGCACCTTGTGACAACATACCCAGCTGACGCAGGGGCATATCTACTGCCATTTCCTGTATCATCTTCACAATGTCACCTGAATCACCCTCGTCCCCTGCGAACATTTTCATTGTCGACTTTTCTATTTGCTTATTCATCATACGTCCAATCCAGTGAACTCTGATATCTCCTAGCGTAGAATTGGGCGTAAAGGGTCTTAGGATACGCTCTTCCGGTACTTTTCTTCCTAAAACTTCCTCAAATTGTTCCTTTGGGACATCATAAGTTCCTGGTTGTAAAAGATTGTAATAGCCCGGTGCTGCTGTACGATAATCAGGTATCGCTCCCTCTTGACTACTATCAACAGTAACCGTATCATTCAATCGTATATCTCTTGACGAAGCACCAATTTCAATCTTATAATCGCCGCTTTCCACAAACCAGTCTTTCACATTAATATTATAGTAAGCAAATGCACGCCTTTCCAATGTAAATGTAACCGTCTTACTTTCTTTCATCTGCAATTCCACTTTTGCAAAATCTCTAAGTTCACGCATAGGTTTATATATAGTACTTTCGGGTGCTGAAATATACAACTGAACAATTTCCTTTCCAGCCTGCTTTCCGGTATTGGTAACGACCACCTCTACTTGAAGTGTATCTCTGTCTCCAATCTTCTTTGCACTAAGCTTTAATCCCGAATAGGTAAATGTTGTATAGGAAAGTCCGTGTCCAAACGGATACATCACCTGTTTTTGCGCTTTATCATAGTAACGATATCCCACATAGATACTTTCCCGGTATTCAATATTGCCTCCTGTGCCAAAATGAGCAATACTAGGGGTTTCAGTAAGTTTTAACGGATAGGTTTCTGCTAGTTTACCACATGGAGAATAATCCCCAAAAAGCAAATCATATGCGGCGTAACCACTGTTTTGTCCCGAAAGATTCATCAAAAGTATTGAATCAACTTTGTCACGCCACGGAATATTTACAACTCCCCCTGCACTTATGACAGCCACTATCTTTTTTCCGGTAGCAACCAGTTCATCTATCAATCTAGTGTGTGCTTTTGGCATATTTAAATGAGTACGGTCAAATCCCTCGCTTTCATAGCTATCCGGTAATCCAACAAAAGCAAATATCACATCCGCTACTTTTGCTACTCCAATTGCTTCGGTAATCAAAGCTTCATTCGGTTCATCACTTGTGGCCGAATAACCTGGTGCAAAAGAATAGTTTATATTTTCCGCATCAAAGGCATCTGTTACGGAAGTGATCCGAGTTGGAGATATCTTTGAGCTTCCTGCCCCTTGATAACGGGGAACCTTGGCAAATTCACCTATTAAAGCAATCTTCTTATTTTTGTCTACCGGCAGTACATTTCCTAACTTCAACAACACTGCACTTTCACGTGCAACACGTCGTGCCAATTCATTATGTGCTTCTGCATCATAAGGTGTTGCCTGTGTTTTCTCTGCCTGTAGTGCGATAGCCGTCATTCGCACAGCACTAAGATCAACAAGTTTTTCGTCCAATTTCCCTGCTCGAACCGCATCAACAATCAATCGGTCCGAAGCTCCATCAAAAGCCGGCATCTCCAAATCAAGTCCCGCCTGGATACCTTCAACCCTGTCATTCATAGCTCCCCAGTCCGTTACTATGGCTCCCTCAAATCCCCATTCACCACGAGGAATGTCTGTCATAAGAAGTTTGTGTCCAGAAGCATAAATGTCGTTTATCTTATTATATGAACACATCAATGTCCAAGGTTGCGCTTTCTTTATCGCTATTTCAAATCCAGTAAGATATATTTCTCTCAATGCCCGCTCATCAATTACCGAATTTGAGATAAGACGCGCTTTTTCCTGATTGTTCGCAAGATAATGCTTCAGGCTGGTACCTATGTTTTTACTCTGTATCCCACCAATGAGTGCTGCAGCCATTTCTCCAGTCAGAAGCGGATCTTCTGAAAAGTATTCAAAGTTACGGCCACAAAGCGGACTGCGCTTTATATTGGCTCCCGGTCCCAGAATCACAGCAACCTCCTCTTGTACACATTCCTCTCCAACTGCAATACCCATTTCATATAATAAATCACGGTCAAAGCTGCAGGCTGTTGCTACAGCCGTAGGGAAACAAGTAGCTGATACCGAATTATTAATACCCAAGTGATCGGAATCTCCTGCCTGTTTACGTAAACCGTGGGGACCATCCGTTACCATCATTGATTTTATTCTAAGACGTTCTATTTCTTTTGTATTCCAGAAATTCTTTCCCGAACAAAGACTGGCTTTTTCCTCAAGAGACATCTTCTTCACAAGTTCCTTTGCTCTTGGTAAAACACTTTTTAACGTATGATTGACTTTTTCCATGCTAACTCCCTCCCTTCTGCGCTCTTTTGCGCGATAACAATTGAATATATAGTTTCTTTCTGCAAAAAATCCACCACCGTGATAGTAAACAAACATAGGTAAATTTGTTCTGGTGTTCTTTCTTTTATACTTTGGTTAAACATTATTACTGTGATGTATTTTTTGAATAATTAAATTTTATCTGATAAAGTAATACTTGTATTTCAAATTTGTTTTAAAAATTATATAAAAGGCACGCCCCTTTAGAAAGTGGGTAATATACATGAATTTAAATGAATTAAGATATTTAAGTAAAGCACTTGCCAAATCCACAAGTGCTTCTGTAAGACTTTACCAAAAAGAAAATCAAGTCTACTACTACTCGATATATCCCATGAATCCGGATCCTTTTCTGCTTTATGAGAAAAACATGCTACAGTCTGAGCATATTGCCGGTATCATTACTACCGACTTGTTTCAATTTTATGGTTATGTTTCATTGGATGATGATTATCGAATTGTGATAGGTCCATCTTCCATTTTAACGAAAGACAAATATAAATTAGATAACCTTTTATTTTTATTGGATGTAAAAGAAAAATATCATGAAGAATATATTGGAAAACTGAAGTGCGCCCCCTCTATTTCTGCCGAACGTATAGGATGGCTCCTTTCCTTTATTGCTTCCACTATCAATAAGAATCCTCTTTTTGTAGAAGACGTATTTGTAGAAACAAAATCAGAAAATCATCAAGATGATATTATGAATAGCAGTATGCAGAATACATTATTTTTTTCTGGTGAAAAAGAATCCAGTACTCTTTTTATCGATAACTATCAAAATGAAAAAATGCTATTGTTCTATATAAAAAATGGTCAGCCTGAAGCTTTAAAAGAATTATTCAGTGCCTTTCCTAAAATAAAGGCCGGAACAATGGCCAATGATACCTTGCGCCAACTTAAGAACATGGGAATTTCTTGCGCTACCGTAGCTTCTCGGGCCTCAATCGAAGGGGGATTAAATGTCCAGACTGCATTCCATTTATCTGATTTGTATATTCAAAAGTTGGAAATGCTTCGCAATGCTGCATCCATATACCCATTAATCAAGCAAATGTTATTAGATTTTGCCGAACGTACAAAACAGGTAAAATATAATTGCAATAGCTCTTCTAAATTATTTTTAAAATGTGCAAATTATGTTTCCATAAATTTGTTTAACAATATCAAGATTGAAGAAATAGCTGCCGAATTCGGAATATCACGCTCCCGTTTGAGTAATCAGTTTCACAAGCAAACCGGTATTACCTTAACACAATATATTTTGCAAGAAAAAATTTTAGAATCTCAGCGCTTACTGCAGTTTACTAACAAAAGTAATGCTGAAATTGCATTACATCTGGCTTTTTCCTCGCAAAGTCATTTTCAAACAGTATTTAAAAAATATACCGGCATAACCCCAAACAGATTTAGGAACGCCAAATCAGATTTATAATTTGCTTTGTATCTGTTTTTTATAATCATTATATAGAATTGGGTTTTCATAGAGCCTTGGAAACAGACCGCTTTTGCAGATGCTTTGAAATCTCTTTAAGGAACATCCGTAGCAATTCTTCTTGACTTCTCCCCATTGATAAATCCATGGGATTCTTTTTAAACCTTCATCAAAGCCGCCTATCAGCCGGGGCTTCCAGGTCT
>NZ_DALZYO010000043.1:0-44065 GCF_031988165.1 Neobacillus sp. | reverse complement strand
AGACCTGGAAGCCCCGGCTGATAGGCGGCTTTGATGAAGGTTTAAAAAGAATCCCTTGGATTTATCCATGGGGAGAAGTCAATGTGAACACGCACTATCATAGTGACCATGTAGGAGGGAATTTTCATCTTCAAAAAAATTATGGTGTTACGATTGCTGCTCATAAATGGGAAGCCGATTTAATTAATTCTTGTGACCCTGAAGCCTGTAGAACCTTATCGAGTTGATACAAAGCTCTCAGATAACGATGAGATTAATACAGGAAGTAGAAGCTTGAAAATCTTGTACACACCGGGTCATACGTTAGGGCATATTTCTTTATATGAACCTGAAGAAGAGATATTAATTTGCGGGGATCTCTTTCACAAAAATGATATCGGATGGTTAAATATCTTTCGAGAGGGTGTTACATCTATCCAACGATCTATAGAAAGTTTGGATCGGTTGTCCATGCTCCGGATCGGGCAGGCATATTCAGGACATGGACCTCAAATGGAGAATCCTCTGGCTGCCATTGATGCAGCAAGGGAACGGTTTGAAAAGTGGCTCAGGAAGCCAGAAAAAGTTTCATGGCATGCCTGCAAAAGGATTTTTTCATTCACATTAATCATTAAAAACGGATTAGCAAAAGAAGAAATCGATAACTACCTACTAAAGTGTGGTTGGTTTCAAGATTTTGCACGCTACTCTTTCCAGCTTCAACCAGATGAATTTATTCAAATCCTGCTCGATGAAATGATTCGTTCCGGAGCAGCAAGCTGGCACAATAATCATTTAATCGCCGCCACCTCATACCAAGCACCACAAAAGAAATGGATGAATAAGAACATAAAGCCGAAAGATTGGAAACCTCAAGATTTTCACACATAATACAGTATAAAACCTTCAGGGGGAGATTTATATGTCATTAAAAGTAGGAGATATTATTTCGTTTGAACGGACTTTTTCAGTAAGGGATGTTGAATTATTTACAGAGATTTCAGGTGATGAAGGGATTCATCATATAACGCCAGATGAACAGGGGAGACTTGTAATTCAAGGGTTATTAACGGCAACTCTACCAACAAAAGTAGGTGGAGATAATAACGTACTGGCTCGTACTATGAATTTTGAGTTTTTAAGACCTGTGTTTACGGGAGATACAATAATTTGTGAAGTTAAAATTGAAAAATACGAAAGGCAAGAAAATAATAGAACAGCTATTATTGCATCCTTTTTATGTAAAAATCAGAATGAAAAAGAAGTATTGAAAGGGAATTTTTCAGGTGTAATAGACGTTATCTCAACATAAAAAGAGGGGTTTATTTGAATATTATACGTTAAGGGGGTCCTAAAAGGGATTCCCTTTTTTTCTCCTATTTTGCAATAGTGCAACAAAAGCACTTAAAGAAAAAGGATGATCGATTCAGCATCTGCTGTTGGTTTGGAATAAAGTTTGATTAAAAACAACTTGCAAACACTGATCTTACCAGGAAGCAAAAGAGCTCATTTTGACTAAACATTGATCAAAATGAATTCTTTTCTCTAACTTATCCCTGTAGTTTTTTATAAAAAAGTTTAATCGCTTGCATGTGTCCTAGTTACATATTTATAGTACTTCTAAACTATGAATATAATTTGAATTATCTATTTTTCGTTTAATTGACAATTATCCTCTTTTGAAGAACTATTTTCTGATGGCACATGGTTTACCCCACACGTGTCCTTTTTGTTATTATCCGACTTGGGATCAATCCACTGTTGAAGCTTTGCACTTACTGACTGATTTAAGGGGCTTGTATAAACTGCTGTTCCAATACCCATAAATAAAATGATCAACATCATTACTATCATTACTTTTTTCATAAAAGAATGTTCACTCCTTATATTGTGCCATGTGTTGAAGTAGGTTCACCATATAATTCCTATTTTTTAACCATTATTCGGTTTATTTCCTTAAGTTCTTTCCCAGCTATTAAAAGACTACTTAATAAAATGGATGATATTTTTTTTCACTTTTGTACCTCTTTCAAGGGAGTTCTACTTCATTTTAACAAGGAATTAGTCTTTGAAATTTTGATAAATATTAAAAATCGGTGAAATATACGTAATCAATACAATCATCACAATAGTAATAAACATAAAATTTTCTTAAAAGATATATGTTATAAACTCAAACTTTGCACCTTGATAAGTAGGCGGAATACTTGCCAGTTAGAATTCTCACAAAATGCTAGTTAATACAAAAAACATCTCATTCTTTGAAAAGGGTTTCACAATTTATACATAATATTTACAGTTAATATCTTTTATAATTAATAGTGTGAGCAAATAAAAAAAAGTAGAGGTATTAATAATGAAATCTAAAAATACACGCAGTTCTAATAAGGGGAAAATTATTGCATTAACTGTAGGCCTTTTAGCGATAATTGGTATTATATTAGTATTTAGTTATACTCCTGAACCTGATAAAGAAAATGCTAAAACGCTTAATATGGAAGGTCAACCTACTATTGGTGAAAAAAACGCCAAGGTTCAAATTGTTGAAATGGGAGATATAATGTGTCCAGCATGTAAAGTTTGGAGTCTTCAGTATTTTCCTGTTATAAAAGAAAAATACATAGATACAGGAAAAGCAAACTTTTCCTTCACAAATGTTTTATTCCATGAAGAGCCTTCAAAAATAGGAGCCCAAGCATTTGAAGCGGTTTATGAATTATACCCTGATTATTTTTGGGATTATGTACACAATCTATATCAAGCGCAACCAGAAACTTCTAATCACGATGAAGTTTGGATAAACCAAGATATAGCTGTCGATGTTGCAGGTAAAACAATCCCTAATTTTAACAAAGACGAATTTATTGCAAAAATGAATAGTCGAGAAGTACGTGACCAAATAAGTAAAGATGATTCACTAGTAAAAGAAATAGGATTAAAATTAACACCTGGTATCTTTATTAACGGAGTGGAATTAACTGACCCATTTGATATGGACAAAATAAACGAACTAATTGAAGAGGGGTTAAAGTAATGAGAACTTCTAATTCAAATTACAATGTATATTATTTTGTCGCAGCTTGGATGGTGGCCATTACTGCAACACTAGGGAGTTTATTCTACAGTGAAGTAATGAATTTTATCCCTTGTAGTTTGTGCTGGTATCAAAGAATATTTATGTACCCACTTGTTTTAATTCTAGGAATTGCAATCTACCATAATGAATATAGTATAAAAAAATATATATTAGCAGTTTCATTTATTGGGTGGTTAATTGCGCTTTATCATGTTTTACTTCAAAAAATACCTGCAATGAAGGCAATTGAACCATGTAAGCAAGGTGTTCCATGCTCTGTTGATTATGTAAATTATTTAGGATTTATAACTATTCCAATGATGTCATTAACAGCATTTACTTTAATAATCATATCTATTTGGCGTGTAAAAAAGTAGCTGCTGCTACTTTTTTATTTTTGTTATAAAAGTATCTCTACTATAATTTTTACCATTTATATTAATTGAAAATAGAAATAGTAGAAGTCTATACTACATTTTCTTAGTACCTCTAAAGCTTGGCTGAAAAATACAAAATTGTTTTCACTACTTTCTAATATTTGTATCTAAATTACAATATTGGTGAAATTAAGCGCATAAGGGATTCGAGTATTCGTTTTCGAATACTTCGTTTTTGAAATGAATCCCATCTAATTTCCATGGATTCCTTAAAATCTTGCTCGAAATCACGCTTTATATCTAAAACCGTATTAGATTCATATAGTACTGAAATGAGTTCATAATTAAGCTCAAAGCTACGAATATCCATATTTGCTGTACCAATTGTTGCGATTTCATCATCAACAAGTACAATTTTTGCGTGCATAAATCCATCTTTATAGTGGTAAATTGAAGCTCCTGCTTTTAGTAGTGGTGTAAAGTAAGATTGAGATGCCTGGTCACTAATAACACTGTCACTTTTTCCTGGATATAGAATGCGGACATCAATTCCAGCGGTTGCGCTTAAACGTAGTAATGTTAATGTTTCTTGATCTGGTATGAAATAGGGTGTTGCAATCCAAATTGATTTTTTTGCAGATCCCATAACTGCTAATAGCGTATTACGAATGCTTATGTCATCTGAGCTTGGGCCACTTGCAACGATTTGAACAGCGCCTTCAGCTTGATGAATTCCACGTTCTGGAAAATAATCTCTGTTAATAAATGAATCCCAAGAATAATTGTTTAAACCGCTAGAAGCATAGAGCCAATCCTCTAAAAAAATAGCTTGTAGTTTATATAATGCTTTTCCTTCTATTTTCAAATGACTATCGCGCCAGATAGGAAACTTTTTCGAACGGCCGAGATATTCGTCACCAACGTTGAGCCCACCTGTAAAACCAATTGTTCCATCTACAATAACAATTTTACGATGGTTTCGATAATTGACTGTTTCAAGCAGCCACGGTGAAAGAATAGGATCAAATTCGATAACCTCAATTCCTGCATCCCTCATAGGTTGTAAGAAGCGATTTCGTAGTGAATTGCTTCCAAGCCCATCATAAAGAAAGCGTACGATTACACCGGATTGTGCTTTTTTTATTAAGGCCTCCCGAATTTTTGTACCAATTTCATCTGAGCGATAAATATAGTATTGGATATGAATGTGATGCTGTGCGCTTTCGATAGCTTGGATGATTTCTGTAAATGTTTCTTCCCCGTTTGTTAAAAGAGTTGTTGCTGTTTCATTTGCGACAGGACCACCGCCAAATTTTTGTATGACCTCTTTTAGATAGGTAGACCGCTCACTTAATGAAGATGGTAATGGAGATGTTAAATCAAAACGCTTATCTGTTAAAATTTCTCGGAATAACTTTCTTTGTTCCTCTGCACGATGTAAATGCCTTTTTCGTCTCCAACGGCTTCTGCCAAAAAGTAAGTAGAATAGTACGCCTATAGCCGGAAGAAGTGCTAATACTAAAAACCACGCTAATGTACTTTGTGGAGAACGATTTTCAATAAAGATAACAAAGGAAATCCCTATAAGAGTGATAGGCCATAATATACCTACAAGAGTGTTTAGCGATATGAAGGATTTATTAACGAGAATAAGGATAAACAGCACAATTGCAAACACAGTTAATAATTGAACGATACGATTTTTCATATGTATAAAATCCACCCACTCTTTCTTAAAATTTGTTGAGTATTGAACATGAATCTCTCTCCTTTGGACTATCATAAGCGGTATTAATTTCCAGTATTTTCAGGAAAAATCATTGATAATGATTAGTACCTGGTTCTAATATTTAATTATAAAATCTAGTGTAAAAATAGTAAAGGGGACAAACGAATGCGATCAAAAGGAAGGACTACAGCTATTGGTACCTATATACCCGAAAAAAACTTACCAATGATGATTTAGAAAATATAGTAGATACAAACGATGCGTGGATTGTACAAAGAACAAATACTGGTGCCTGTCACCACCCGATATATGTCGAGATTTGTAGAATCAGGGGTTTTTTCTTATTGAGCTACCGGGGCAGGTTAGCATTCCTGTAGATCGTTAAATATCAGGTTTGAAAAAAATAGAGCCCCTCAGTAAGATACGAGTATAGAGTCCAATCTAACTCAGAGTCTTAAGGAGGAAGCCCTACTATGAATTTTAAAATGCAATACAAACAAAATCAACACCAAAGCGATAGAGCAATTGCTATTATTTGCGGATCGATAATGGTAATAAACGAACAGGTTATTTAGCTGCCAATACATTTTTAAATTTAAACGGATATAGAATTTGTGTTAGAAATGAAGAACTATTCGCTAAATGTATAGAGATTGCTGATCAAAATTCTCGACCAAGACTTGAAGATGTTGAAATGTGGCTAGAAAAGTATTCTGAGATATATGATTACGAAAAGGACTTAGATGTTTAATGGTTACTTGTTTCAATAAAGGGAACAAGTAACCATTTTTTATATATAGAAATCCTAACCCTTTTGAAGACTGAAAAAAAGAACAATATTGATTGATGTTCTTGTCAGTCTTTGAAAGGTTTTTTTTCTTCCATAAATTTGAGAGAAACCGCTTTAAATATCACGATTACTTTATCCTCTCTAAGTTATTTGTATCTCGTTCTGACATTAATTTTGCAATAACTTCTTCTATGAAAATAAAGAATACTGTTCGAGTTTTTTCAAAAGGTAACAGATTTTCATCTTGAGTAGAATTTGTTAAGTAAAATATATTATCAATTTCTAAAGCCAATGAAGTATTATACTCTTCCAAAATTAATAACATTTCAGCCCCGCAAGACTTTACTGTATTTAAAAGGTTTTCAAAGGAAGAGAATTTACCAGTTACTGACAAAACAATTAAAAGTGTTTCTTTATCAACCAAATGTTGAGCATAATCTTCACTTTGGGCTACTGAAATATTTTTACCTGATAGAAGAGCGAGTTTATAAGCAAAATATTCCACACAAAAAAAGGATGGACCTAGTCCGAAAAGGACGATTTTGTTGTATTTATTAAACATACTTAAAAAATTATCTACTAGAACTGGGTCAAAGTTTTCTATAAAATGTTTTAACCTTTCTAGTTCACTCGACTCTTTTTTGTCTTCAGTCATTATTTGCTGTCCGCTAAAAAATTGCTTGTATTGTTTAAAATTTTCAAACCCTAGTTTTCTTACAAGTTTTGAAACCATAGAAGAAGATACATCACAATAATCAGCAGCCTCTAATATTTTTATATTAAAATTATTTTCTATAATTTTAGAAAGTTTGTTATGGACGGAAAGCTCTAATTGATTTAAGTTATTTAAATTTATATTTATCATCTACTTTTTCCTTTCTCTATATTGAAATCATTTTAATCTATTGTATTTCAGTAGTCAACGACGAGGAAAATTTTCCATAATAAATTAAAAAAATAAAAAAAGTAGAAAATTTTCTAATGAATTCGTTTACATTTAGATTTGGCTATTGTACAATGTCCATATCAAAAAACAATATTAGGATGGTGAAAAACATGAATACTGAAAAAATGAGTATTAAAGATTTCTCAATGAATTTTTTTAGCTTAAAAGGAAAAGTTGCCATTATCACTGGAGGAAATTCTGGATTAGGGCAAGGTTTTGCATTAGCACTTGCAAAAGCAGGGGCTGATATTTTTGCAGTTAGCATCGCTGATGACAATGATGAAACTAAGAAAATGATTGAAGCAGAAGGTGTTAAATACCATCTTATGATTACAGACGTTACTGAAGAAGGCGCTTGTAAACAAATAGCAGAAGAATGTATTCAAACATATGGAAAAATAGATATTCTCATGAATAACGCAGGTATTTGTATTAATGAACCAGATGTAACCAAGTTTTCACGAGTTCAATGGGATAAAATGATCTCTATCAATTTAACAGCTGGCTTTGAATTATCTCATGAGGTTGCTAAGTACATGATTCCACAAAAAAGTGGAAAAATCATTAATACTTGCTCATTGTTTTCATACCTTGGAGGTCAATGGTCACCAGCATATGCTGCAAGTAAACACGGTTTAGCAGGTTTTACAAAAGCTTATTGTGATGAACTAGCTCAATTTAATATACAAGTTAACGGTATTGCACCTGGGTATTTTGCTACTGCAGTTACAGCAGAGACAAGAGCTAACCCTGAAGCTAACCAACGTATTTTAGACCATATTCCAGCAAATAGATGGGGAAATATCTTAGATTTAATGGGTACAGTCGTATTTTTAGCTTCAGACTCTTCAAATTATGTAAATGGTACGTTAGTAAATGTTGATGGTGGATACTTAGTAAGATAATGAATTGTAGAAATTGATAAAAGGAGAAATGATACTATGGCTAATGAACAGTTATTAAAAGGTGAAAATAATACTATGGTTAAAGAACAGTTATTAAAAGAATTAGAGTCTATTATTTCATTAGAACAAATTAATACAGATGATGAGGCACTTTATGATGCGTCGGCAGACCGTTATAAAAAATATGCAAAAGCTAAAAAAGCACTTGATGTTCCAATGCCTATGGCAATTGTATACCCACACTCAGCAGAAGAAGTGAAGTCACTGCTAATGTTCTGTGATAAAAATAATATCAATGTTATTCCTAGAAGTGGAAAAACAGCTACTGAAGGCGGCCTTGAAAACTGGAAAGAAACCGCTTTAGTCATTGATGGATCAAGAATGAATAAAATCATTAAAATTGATCCATATAATATGCAAGCAACTGTACAAGCTGGTGTGAAACTACAAACGTTAGAAGATGAATTACGTAAAATTGGCTACACTACAGGTCACTCTCCACAGTCAAAACCAGTTGCACAATATGGTGGATTATTGGCAACAAGAAGTATTGGACAATTTTCAACCTTATACGGCGCTATTGAAGATATGGTTGTAGGATTAGAATGTGTATTTCCTAACGGACATATTTCTAGAATAAAAAATGTTCCAAGAAGAGCTGGCGGACCTGATATTAGACATATTGCCATTGGTAATGAAGGAACCTTATGCTATATAACAGAAGTTACCGTTAAAATTTTTAAATTTCACCCAGAAAACAATGTTTTCCATGGTTACTTAATAAAAGACGTTGATACAGGTATAAAGATTTTAAGAGAAGTTATTACAAATGGCTTTAGACCATCCGTTGCACGTGTATATTCTGAAGAAGATGCAAGACAACATTTTTCTCATTTCTATAAAGACAAATGTGTTTTAATTTTTATGTCAGAAGGACCATCAAGTATTGTCAAAGCAACTACTGAAGCGATTGAAGAAGCAGTTTCTAAATTTCAAGAAGGTATCATTGAAAAAGTAGAAGATAACTTAATAGAAAATTGGTTTAATAACTTGAATTGGACGCAAGAACATATTGATAAAGAATTCCAAAGAATGATTGATACTGATAAGCATGATGGTTTTACAACTGAAGTATCAGCTGACTGGGAAAACATTGTTAAGATTTATCACAATGTTATGAAAAGAGTAAGGGAAGAGTTTGATAGAATTGAAGATGTAACAATGCTTGGCGGGCACTCATCACATAGTTATCTTAATGGTACGAATATGTATTTTGTATACAACTATAATATTAATTGTGCACCGGAAGATGAAATGAGAATTTATCATCATCCAATTCATTCAATTATTATTGAAGAAACGTTAAAACTTGGCGGTTCAATGTGTCATCACCATGGTATTGGAAAATATCGTAACCAGTGGACAGAAGAAGAGCACGGTTCTGCTTACTATATGTTAGAAAAATTAAAAGAAGTGTTTGACCCTAATGGCATCATGAATTTTGGTACCATTTTCCCTCAAGAAGAAGGCAAGAAATATTTATAATAGTTTACATGAGGTGCATGTATGAGCAAGTATGTAATGGGGATAGATAATGGTTCTCAAAGTACAAAAGTAGCCATTTTTGATTTAGAAGGAAATGAAATTGCATTTGGTTCTTATAAATTAAAAGAAACTTTATCACCTAAACCAGGTGTAGTCATACATCCTGATGATGATTTGTGGGACAGCGTGTATGGTGGAATTAAAAATTGTCTAGCTAATTTCACTGGCAATCCTAAAGAGATTATCGGAATTGGTTTATGTACAATAAGATGTTGTCGCGTTTTGTTAAAGGAAGATGGCCATCTAGCTTATCCTGTGATAAGCTGGATGGATTCCAGACTTGACAAACCATATGTACATTCTGATGATCAAGTAAAGTATGTAACGACAACTTCTGGTTATCTCGGCTTTAGATTGACAGGGGAATTTAAGGACACTGCTTCAAACTATGAAGTTAACTGGCCATTAGACCGCGAAACGTTAGATTGGTCCAATGACGATGAAGTAATGAAGGCGAATGGGTTGAAAAGAGAGATGTTATTTGATCTTGTAAAACCGGGTGAAAAGCTGGGAACGCTACAACAAGAACTGGTTCATGAGTTTGGTCTTAATAAAGATATACCAGTAGTAGCAACAGCAAATGATAAAGCTGTAGAGGTTTTGGGCTCCGGAATTAAGGACGAAGGGACAATTATGATATCTCTTGGAACATTTATTTCGTCTATGTTGTTACGGGATGAATTTTCTGAAAATGCTAACAATTTTTTTCCTACGCTCGCATGTATTCCATTTAAATACGTTTATGAATCCAATGGAATAAGACGCGGTATGTGGACTGTGAGTTGGTTTAAAAAACTAATTGGCGAGGAACTTGTTACAGAATCTGGAAAACTAGGTGTATCGGAAGAGGAATACTTGAATATTCAAGCAAAAGATGTTCCAGTGGGCAGTGATGGTCTGATTACCATCCTCGACTGGTTGTCTACACCATCTATACCCTATCGAAAAGGTGTCATGATTGGTTTTGATCAGCGCCATACTAAATACCACATTTACCGCTCTATATTGGAAGCGATTGCATTCAATATAAAAAACAATATTGATGATATGTTAGAAGAAATAGATGTAAAGCTAAATGATTTAGTAGTGATAGGTGGTGGCTCCAAAAGTGATGTGATGATGCAAATTATTGCTGATCTTTTTGGATTACCCGTTCACAGACGTGAAGGCAGCAGTAGTGCCTGTCTAGGAGCTGCTATTTGTGTGTGCCACTATTTATCCATTTACAAAGATTTTTATGAGGCAACAAGTAAAATGGTTAAAACTCAACAAACGTTTGTACCAAACCAAAACAATCACGAACTCTATAATACTATCAACGAGACTGTTGTAAAAAATGTGAGAAAGCATACAGATGAGATTTTAAAGCTTACTTATCCAATTTTTAGCTAAGATAGGAGTTGTTTCAAAGTGGGAAATTTTAAAAGGTATTTTCAGTTTTTTCTGATTGTTTTAGCAGCAGGAGCGATATTTCCTCTTATCTATTTAAAAACAAATTATCAAGAAACGATTTTGGAAGTTTACGGAATAACTCTTGGACAGCTAAATGGTATATTTTCCGTGTTGGGTATAGCTTATCTCGTGGGATATGGACCAAGTGGCTGGCTTGCTGATAAATTTTCAGCAAAAAAACTTTTATTTATTTCACTCCTGATTTGTGGACTTACCGGACTATGGTTTGCTCAAGTTCCGAGCTATTCAATGGTTTTGGTGATATTTGGTATTTGGGGATTTTTTTCCGTATTCACCTTTTGGGCAGCTCATTTAAAACTTGTAAAGTTAATTGCTAAAAAGGAAGAAGAAGGAAGATTTTTTGGCGCTTTAGATGGTGGTCGTGGATTAATAGAAGCTATTTTGGCTAGTATAGCATTATTTATTTTTACAAGTATTTTAGGAGATAGTTCAGAATTTGTTCAGAAGAAAGAAGCCTTAAAATATGTTGTGTACATGTACTCCGCTATGCTTATAGTGGTGTCAGTACTTATTTTGTTTTTTGTTAAAGAAGACGAATTTTCTTCTAAAAAAGAAGAATCTTCATCTAAAGTAGGAACTACTAATAAAATTAATGTTAAAGATTTCAAACAAATATTTAGTAATAAGTTTATATGGCTGCTTGGCGGCATCATATTTATGTCCTATATTGTGACATGGGCTGTATATTATCAAGGTGGATTTTTACAAACGAATATAAAAATTGATGCAGGAACTGTAGGTAAAGTAACTGTATTAATGCTCTGGATGCGCCCGATTGGCGGGTTTTTAGGTGGATTTTTAGGTGATAAGTTTGGGAAGAGTAGTATTTTAATGACAGCCCTTGGGTTATCTGCCATTTTTTTAATTGCTATATCAGTCTTACCCATTACGATGCCTCACATTTACTTTTATGTCCTTGTAGTATTAATTGGATTAATGATTTATACCGTTAGAGGTCTTTACTGGTCGTTACTTGGTGATTGTAAGATAGATGAAAAGATACTCGGTCTTGCAATTGGTGTCATATCCTTTGTAGGCTATACACCAGATATTATCATGCCTATCGTAAATATTGTGTTGTTTAAAACATTCGGAGCTAACGGTGGTTATAATGCCTACTTTATCTTTTGTGCAAGCGCAGGTATTATTGCGATCTTAATAGCTTTATTCTTTAAGATTTCAGTGAAGAAAGATGCTATAAATTCCATTAAAACAGAAGAATTAATTGCAAAAAATGCTTAATTTATTATTGTAATATTAGGTCGAAAAAGTAGACCCCAAAATTTTTTATAACTTCCTGTGCCTGTCACCACCCGATATATGTCGAGATTTGTAGAATTAGAGAACCAGAGTAGGGATTTTGGGGCCATAATAAACTCAACTAAAGTGTTAAAGTGAGACAGAGAGACGGGGGTATTGCTCTCTGTCTTTTTTTGATTGGGTGTCAGTGGTGGAAGTACTTATTACTACCCAGTGATAGACATCACGAAAGGGATAGCGTCTTACTTTAAGGGGGGAAACAGAAGACAGTTCTCGACATCTTTTTATAGACATTGGATGTAAAAAGCGGTTTTGGAAGCAGGCTGAAGACATTTTTAATCAAACGTTTGAGTAGTGTTGGAAAATAGGAAAATGAGTAGAATTATGTAGGTTTAATAAAATAGAATCATTTACTCCGGAATATTGTACTTTTTTCTGCTAGAACCTTAATGTTTCATAGACAAAATATTTTCCTATGAGATGAAAAAATCCCTTATATATCAATGATCACTCTGTACTTAATTAAACGATTGAATAGTATAGCATATACGGAAAATGATCGAAATTTGTCCTTTAAGAGGGAAAAGGTTGTTCGTTTCAGAGTCAGTACATTTTCTAAGTACTTTTCTACAAATTTCTTTCACATTGGGAAGGACAAACCTTGATTTAATGGAGTTTGCAGCAAATTTAATCAAACGTTTGAGTAGTAGGGAAATGGCGAGTAAAAAATCGAATGATGTAAGTTCAAGAGAAACCAATCTCATTTTGTGGAAAGGTAAGTTATTACCTGCGAAATTCTCTTGCGGTTCTCGACAAACTTCTTTTTTGCTTGGTAGGGAAAAATCTTATAAGTCGTACTTACAGCTGATTCAACCAAACGTTTGATTAGTATATCCTATATGGAATTTAGTCGAATGGATGTCGCTTAATGGGATTAGAAAAATAACAAATCCTTATTCAAAATAAGAAAGTACCAGATTGGTAAGAATAGAACAGTGAAAGGGGTGTGAAGATGGAGTTAACAATTAACTGGAAAGAAAAAATGTCATTTTCGGGGGTTACTCCCTCCGGGCATGAAATAATTATGGATGCAGCTCCGGAAGTAGGAGGAGAGGATACAGGAGCAAGGCCGACGGAATTGCTTCTACAGGCGGTCGCAGGTTGTACAGGAATTGATATTATCTCTATTTTGCATAAAATGCGTCTAGAGCCTTCCGGTTTTCATATGGATGTTAAAGGCGAACGTGCCGGGGATCATCCTAAGCGATTTATTACTATTAACATTCATTATGCGTTAGAAGGAGAATTACCTGAAGATAAGGTCATTCGTGCTATTCAATTGTCAAAGGACAAATACTGTTCAGTTGCCCATTCCCTAAATTCAGAAATAACCGTTAGCTACTCGATAAATGGTTTGAAAGGCGAAAAAAACATATAATTCTTTAATGTAATAACGGCCAAATGAATGGTTACTTCTTTTAACAAAAAAACCACCCCGCGCAGAATAAAGGGTGGTTCGCACAAATAAGCAGCAGCTTTGATAACCACACCCTGACGGTAGCAGTTACAGGGAGAAGTGTTACAGCACTTCTCTGATTAAAAGGTACGGGTATTTGTTTGGGCTATGTATGATTCGTTCGAAACGGAGAAGCAAGGGAGTGTTCTCTTGCTTCTTTTGAAAGAATGTAAAAAGCATTTAGAATCTCATAGTGAAAAATGCGGAACTTGTCACGGAAGTTTGTGTGGATATGTCTCCCGCATTTATCAAAGGGGATTACTCTAGGAAAAGGCACAACCCTTGTTCAGACACTCTTCAAGGTTCCTTTTTGATAAAATGGAGGACAGCTCTCGACATTTATTTTCTGAGATTAGCTTGAAAAACTCAGTCTTAAAGCAGGCTAATGCCAAATTTAATTAAACGTTTGATTAGTGTTGGAAAACCGGAAAATAAGTAGAATTTTGCAGGTTTAATAGATTGGAATCATTTTCTCGTGGATATTGTTTGTTTTTCTGATAAGATGCTAACGGGCTATCGACAAAATTATCTCCTTCTAGATAAATCAAATCCCTATATAGCAAGGCTAATATCGTATTTAACCAAACGATTGAATAGTATATCACATACAAGAAATGGTCGATATTTTTTATTTTTATAGTGAAAATTTATCGAGACTTAAATCGGTAAGGGTAGGGGGATTCCTACCCTTTAATTGAGTGGCCGTCGTCGGGACGCGTGAAATTCCCCCATCTGTGATAGGCATGGAAGCACGAGAAGAACCGTCCTCACGCTTCCTATAGCTTGGGTTTTTTGATGAATAATGACAGTACAACATTCATCACCGCTAATAATAAACTAATTTTAAACACCAGTGCAGATCCCGATGCTGCTGCATGTGTCGGTTCATTCGCAATAGCTGCTACGTAACTATTCTGTTTTGCTGATAAAATCGAGACCATTACTGCAATACCAACTGCGCCAGCTACTTGTTGGACCGTTTGCGTTATAGCGATTCCATCTGGATAGTACTGTTTCGGAAGTGAATTTAGCGTGTTTGTTTGGACCGAAGCAAGCACCGCCCCTATCCCTAACATCATCACAATATGAGTTACGACAATTGTCCATAAAACCGTGTCTGTACCAAATTGTGAATACAATCCATAACCAATGGCTACTAAAAGGGTTCCAGGTGTAATCACTGCTTTCGGGCCATATTTATCAAATAAACGACCAATGGTTGGAGCTAATAAACAATTAAGCAAGCTGCCTGGCAGCAGGATCAGACCAGTTGTAAAAGCAGTAATCACTAAAGCCATTTGCATATACATTGGTAAAACAACAAGCATGGATAACATATTAAAGAACGTGATAAAACTCATAATGACGCCAAGTACGAAAAGAGGGGAATGAAATGCTTTTAGATTCAACATAGGATGCTCCATTTTCGTTTGACGAATTGAAAAAATAATGAGTGCAGCGAGTCCAATGATGATTGTTCCAAGAACAATTGGACTTGTCCACCCGACTTCACCAGAAACACTTACTCCGTAAACAATGCCTCCGAATCCAATCGTCGAAAGAATAACAGATAATACATCAATTGAAATCTTACGTATCTCATTCACATTCGGTAAATACTTGAACCCGAAAATAAGAGAAAACAGTAAGAAAGGTACAGTAACCCAGAAAATCCAATGCCATGATAATGTATCTAAAATAAGACCTGCTAATGTTGGTCCTAGTGCTGGGCCTGCTAACATAACTAAGCCCATGACTCCCATTGCGGCGCCTCGTTTATTTGGTGGGAAGATGGTAAAGATAACATTTTGAGTTAAAGGCAAATTAATCGCTAATCCTGCTGCCTGAATAATACGTGCCACCAATAAAACACTAAATAAGGGTGCTGCTGCTGCTAGAATTGTCCCGATAAGGGATAGCAATATAGAAGTCAAAAACATTTGACGAGTTGTTAATTTTTGCATCAAAATACCTGTTACCGGTACTAAAATACCTAATGTTAAAAAATAGCCTGTTGCTAACCATCCGATCGTCGTTGCATTGACATTGAATATTCGACCTAAATCTCCTAAGGCAATATTTAATGCCGTTTCACTAAAAAGTCCGACAAAGCCTGCCACTAAAAGAGCAGCCATTATCGGGCCTGTTTTGATTTCTTGTTTCGTATTCGGAACTGTATTCATTTGTTGTTTCGCTATCGAGTCTGTTTTGATTTGTGTATTCACGTATTTAACTCCTTCAATAAATTTGGTCATACATGCAAAATAATTTTTAGTGATTTATTACATGCTTAAAGATTTTTTTTACTTCTACGACCTTATATCCTTTCCGCTGAAAAAGAGTTGTCGTGCCTTCGATTATCAGCGATTATCCATTTCCGTAGTACACCCCCACTTACTAACGGGTCTGTTAACTATATCAATAATTTTTCCTTATTGTCAACAAAGTTGACAATATTAATACAAAGAAAAACCTCCACTTTGTCAACTTAATTGACAAGGTGGAGGTTTTTAACAGCCTTTATTGTTCGATTCCCCACTCTACCTTTAATAGATCCTTAAGAATCTTTACTTGCTCAACACCTATTTTTTCTGCAATTTTATTTTCAAGCTGGGCTTTCAGGACCTCGTTTTTTTCGTAGCATTCTTCTCCTAAAGCTGTTAACTGGATACACTTCTCTTTCTTGTTGTTTTCTAGATTATTGATTTCCACTAATCCTTTTACAGAAAGATTTTTGATAAACTTATGTATCGCCTGGCGAGAAATTTCTACATTTTTTGTAACATACGAAATGGTAGGCCGCTTTTTATAAATCCTGGCCATAATATACCATTCAGAATTTGAAATATAAATCTCACTTTTATCGTTCCATGCTTTCTCTGAGATTTTACGGACCAAACTATGACGTTCACTTATTAAATCTATAAGATCCAAGTTTTGTAATTCAGAGTTTGAAATCAAACGATCCACTCCAATCATAATCTTCGCCACTTACTATACAAAATCCACCATTGTATGTCAATTTGGTTGACAGCCAATAGCATATTGGGGTCAGACCTCCACTCAAGGTGTTTTAATAATGGTTTTGTAAGAAACCTCTTTTTAGATCAAAAAACAGTGGGGTAACAATTATTGCAATTTCCAATCGGGGTTTGCAGACTGAATAAAGTTATCCATTTTTTCAGTACTTAATTGTCCTTTTACAATATCATAATAGTTCCCGTCTATTTCCAAAGGATCTGTAAATGTAATGCTCATAAGTTTTTTGTCGCCATTATAAAAGTCTGCACTATGAATCCAACCTTTAAAATCATCGTGTTTCTTTTCTTTTTTTATAACATATCTATCCATCATCTTTATAAAATCATTTGTCTGATTCTTATCATTAAGAGTAAATGGGTTGTTTTTTCCTCTTCCATCAAAAAATACTATTTTTGTAATATCGCTATATTGTATATTTGTAACTTCGCTTATCTTTTTTTCTTTATTTTCAAAACCAGTACACCCAAATAATAGCGAACTAAAAATTACTGTTAGTATAAGCGTTAGTGTTAGTCTCTTTGTCATAATTAAATCTTTCCCCCTTTTTAACTCTTTTTAAATAGACGGAAAATTCCTTCATTTTGTTACTGGTGGTTATGCTGTTTAAGGGAAGCACAGGGGACAGGAGCCCCTCCCAATTACATATAGTGTTGCGCAGTGCCGCAGCTTATTCTGAAATTGGATATTAAAAAATCTTTAATAATCTATGCAGTAACCACTTCATGTTCAGTAAATCCATAACTACTACCGTTCCTGCTGCAACAAGGTTGTAATCCATGGAAGGCTCAAAGTTACTTAAAATCACATTAAGCAGATAAATCTCGACAATTTTCTTCAGTAATCTGATGCGAAAATCTAGTATTGACGCGGTCTCAAGGTATTTTTAATCAAACGTTTGATTGAGAGGGAAAAAAGAGGAGAATGGTCGAGGGCTGTCATTTCATCGTAGTTGGGTTGTTAAGGAGTATTGAAATCCCGTATAAATCTATCCAAAGCTTCGTTCCCTCTAATAACGCTTGTGCCATTGTCGCTCACCTCGTTTCACCTACTATTTATAAAATTTCCGTACCTAGGCACCATCCCAATTCTAGAAAACAAGAAAATTACCCCGGGGCGTCACAATCAAAATGGGCAAGGTTATTCTGGTACGGAATCGATGGTGTTTGTAACGGAAAGATATGGTAGTATTATTTAAAAGAAATATTCAATAAACCGAAAAATTATTTTGGGAGGCATAGCCATGCGCATTCAATGGAATTTGATTTTAGCACTTATTTTTACTTTTATCGTGGCCATCTTTGCTGTTTTAAACGTGTCATCGGTCAAAATCAATTACTTGTTTGGTAACAGCGAAATCCCAATAATTCTCATTATCATTGGATCAGCCCTGTTAGGGGGGTTAGTAGTGGGGATGTTCGGAACTCTTCGTCAGTTCAAGCTTCAGATGAAAGTAAAAAAGCTTGAAAAAGATCTAAATGAGATGAAATCACGGGAGAATCAAGTGATTGAACAGAACGCGGATATGGAGTCAAACTAATACACTTTAGTTCACTTTTGGTCAAAAGAAAAATAGGCAAAGTGACCGACCGGAACAGTTCATGTATAAAAGAAGCATTTCTTTAATAATCACCCTTTTCTACTTTAGTAGGAAAGGGCTTTTGTTTGATCACAGCCTAGGCTGCGGAAGTAGCTATTTATTAATTTTCTATTGGAAGCAATATTTGGGTTTGGCACCATTCCCAGTTCAGTCGCTTCCATAGATTTCTTTTAAAAAAAGTCATGATTAGAAACAGCCCTCGCCAATCTTCTTTTGTAATTTGTAGGGGAAAGTCGTGGGGAGGAGGGGAACAGGAACCTCGTCCTAGTGATAACGACCATTCATTATCAGGTTTAATGTGAAAGATACGAACAGTGCCTAGCACTGTTCGTATTATGGTTTATAATTAATACTCAAAGATGAGACAATCATCAATAGGGTAAAAATAAACAGAAAAATACTTAGACTGATTCCCCATATGGCATAAAGTCTCGATCGTTTTCTGGTAAATAGCCCAATTATCCCGAGAAAAAAACTTAGCAACGGAAGTTGATAAATAAAGATTCCAGGAAACACTTTTTCTTTTATTAAAAGGGCAACATTTAATCCTACTAACGAAATGAGCGCAATTAGAAAAGATAGAAAACCAGATATTGTTGGTAAGCTTTTATGATTACCTTTTTTCTTTATTCCCAGTTCCATAGCTTTACCTCCCCAACCTTTAGTGCACGTATTTCTTTCATATCTTGAAGCTTTCTAATTTCTTCAGTTGGACCAGTTATGACTGCGCCGTACACCTTTATGCCATGTTCTTTAATATAGGCCAAACGGCTGCTCATGGATAATGATTTGGCACGGGCAACTTTTTCAGCAACGGATTCATTTTTTTCAAGCAGTGATAAAATATCAAGAAATACCTCTTCATTTGATTCTCCATTGGTCTTAAATGGGGACCAAGTGGTGTGGTCGTACTGTGCAGGATAACCTAGCGGCGTAATCGGTACTCCTTCTTTATCTTCTTGAGTGACTTCCATTCCTGTATCCACCGCGAACCAGCGAAGTTCCATATTTTTTGGCATGCTTTCTTTCAAATCGTCTGGTTTCATTAAATGATTTAACGATATATAGACCTCAGAGACAGTCCCGTCCGGAAGCTTTTTTAATATATCCCACCCATCTGTCGTAGAAAATGGAATACTTACCTTTGGATGGACCATGACTTCCGTTTCCTTACTCGGGTTTTCAGCTAACGGCCGATCTAACAACAGATTTTTCTTTGGAAAACTAGGCTGGTCTAACAGAAAATCAATATCATAGTTCCCAATCTTATAGTCTTCTTTCCCAATCTTTTTTAAAACATCAAACTTTATATTCATCGAAAAGAGACCAATGTCATCCTCTACCTTTAATTTTTCTAAGCTCATATTGGGCTCAGTCACATAAATCGTTTTTGTGACAACATCAATTAAATGATCCGCCCTGCCGCCAATTCCGTAATACATGTAAGTGGCTAATGTCATAATCGGTACAATCAGTAGCAAAATAGCCAGGCTTACCATGATATTGGTTTTTCGCGCCATATTTTTTCCAAGATTGACAATCTTTTTTTGTCCTTCTTCTGTATATGGGTGAAAGTCATTTATTCCATTCATTGATTCCTTAAGATAGTTTTGATAGTCATCCTTTTCATTTGGAACATGATTTCTTTCATCACTCATCTACCTTCATCCTTTCTTTTACCCTGTCCATGACTTTTCTTCGTCCTCTATGTAAGTGGCTTTTTAGAGTATTAACTTTCATATTAAGAATTTCCGCTGCTTCATTGTATTTAAGCTGATGCAAGTCACATAATAACAAGACATGTCTTTCTTGCTCCTTTAAGGAATGAATATCATTTAGCAAAAGTTGAAAACTTTCTTTTTCAAGCAGTTTTTTTTCCGGAGTTTCCATGGAGAGATTGCCCGGTTCTTCTATCTGATCCTGAATGATCAGACGCTTATTTTTTCTTTGAAAATCGATAAAAGCATGATAGGCCACTTTAAATAGCCATGCTCTGATATTGGAAATTTCATAATCCTCCAATTGCAAATACGCTCGGTAAAAAGCCTCTTGAACCAAATCCTCAGCGATAAAATGATCCTTTGAAAGGGAGAAAAGATATCGATATAAATCATTTACGTTTTCTTGATACGCTTTATCAAGCTCCACTGCTGCTCCCCCTTTCAACCTAACCACGTTTAACGATAGCAAATTGTTGCAAGGATGGAAATTTTTTATTTAAATGTAAGCGTAAACCGGTGAAATCTTATGCTAGTAATGCTATTTCTACTATTAATAGTATTGGTAATGGGGTCAGAAGCACACTAAGCAGCTTGTTTTTTTAAAAACTTGAAAAATGAAGTTGAATCTAGTTTGATCAGGCCACTATATTATTGTGTTTGTCACGAATCGAAGTTTGTCGAATATGCTTAGTTTTTTGATAGAGTATGGAATTTAGGTAAGATCTATTAGACAGTTTCCCGTGTCGCTAGGTGATAATGTCCAATAGAGCTGTTCTAAAAGACCGTTTCCTGGTGTCACAGGGTGATATTGTCCAATAGGAATCTTCTAAAAGACCGTTTCCACGTGGCACTAAGGAATATTGTCCAATAGGGATTTTCTATAAGACCGTTTCCCGGTGTCACAGGGTGATATTGTCCTATAGGAATCTTCTATAAGACCGTTTCCCGGTGTCAGTGGGTGATATTGTCCAATAGGGATTTTCTATAAGACAGTTTCCCGGAGCACTGGGTGATAATGTTCAATAGAGTTCTTCTATAAGACAGATTCACCCTGGCATATGGTGATAATGTCCAATAGAGCTCTTCTATAAGACAGATTCACCGTGACATTTGGTGATAATGTCCAATAGAGTTCTTCTATTAGACAGATTCACGGTGACATTTAGTGAATATGTCTAATAGAGCTTTTCTATAAGACAGATGCACCGAGACCCTGGGTGATTGTGTCTAATAGCGCTTTTCTATAAGACAGATTCACCGTGACCCATGGTGATTATGTCTAATAGAGCTTTTCTATAAGACAGATTCACCGAGACCCTGGGTGATTATGTCTAATAGAGCTTTTCTATAAGACTGTTCCACAGTGACCCTGGGTGATTATGTCTAAAAGCGCTCTTCTATAAGACCGTTTCCCCGTGAGCCAAAGCATAAGAACAGTCCCCTTGCTTCCTGGATAGGTATAGATTTGGATAAATTTGCTCTAAACTAAGAAGTCTTAAAAAAATCAGCTTAGGTAATGGGGTTATTAAGATGCAAGCATACTTTCAATTTCATTCAAAACTTGATTCGTTTCGTCTTTTTTCAGTGGAGCACCTCTTAACGATTGGGATTATTTTCGTTCTTTGTATTCTCCTGTATGTTAAGAGGAATGAGCTTAAGGAGAATGGGAAGCGAAGGATTTTTCGTTTCTCTTTGGCCTTTCTCTTAGTTGTGTCCGATGTTTCGGAACACCTTTGGCTTGTTGCTGAGAATGCTTGGTCAATAAGGAGAGATTTGCCGCTGCATCTCAGTGATATTGTCGTTATACTCGCCATTTTCATGCTGCTTACGAGAAGCTATAAACTTTTTCAATTCATGTATTTTGCGGCGCTTGGTAGTTCCATTCAAGCCATATTGACACCTAATCTTGGCAAGTTTTCGTTTCCTCACTTTCAATATATCGAGTTTTTTGTTTCACATGGAGGGGTAGTATTAGCCTGTTTGTTTATGGTAGTGGCCTTCAACTATCGGCCGACCATTCCTTCCATGTGGGTGACCATTCTGATTGTGAACCTATATGCAGCATGTGTATTTTTCCTTAATAAGTTGTTGGGAGCAAATTACCTATATATCATGAAAAAACCTAGAACCGCTTCCCTTTTAGATTATCTCGGTCCATGGCCGTGGTATCTTCTTTCACTGGAGTTGGTGATGATTGTGAGTTTTTACATTCTCTATAGTCCATTTTGGATCAAAGGAAAAAATAGATGAATTAACTGGGAAGCAAGGGGAAGGCTCTTTTGCTTCCTCAATTTTTTTAGAATCACCCCTTCATGTGTCCGGGGAGATGCTGTATCGACTGAACCACAAGAGCTAGATAGACTCAATACGATAAAGGGTCACCAAGATGGGGAATCCCACCTTATAAATGAGCGGGATGATTTTGTTCCACGAGTTTTCACTCCCTTCTCCTAATGGTTCAAGAAGAGGCCTGTTTCATGGTGAATCCAGTCTTAGAACCGACCCGATGCTTGTCACTAGCCTTTTTTTATTTTTTGGCCATTTAGCCTATTACTATAAAAAGATTGTCCAAGCTATTTTTCCTTAATTGCATAGTTTAGAGTATTACGTTAAGGAGGTGACTAAAATGGTCCAAATTATTGATTATCAAGCAACAGAACCAGTTCGAAAGGTTAATCAAATTAGACCAAGAAATATTCCTCATTCTCCGAAAAAAGTGGTCTTAGCAACTATTCGTATAACGATTCCTCGAAATAATGCAAATAATAATCATGTAGAATTAATTGCGACAGTGGGAGTGCGCGGGGTTACTGGTACATCTCAACTTTTATTTAAAATCTTTCGTGATGGAAAAGAAATCTTCAGATCTCAAGATGGAGTAGAATCAGATCCTACATCAGAGGTTAACTATACTGTAACATTTCAAGCTATAGATATGAATGTGGGACAAGGTACCCATACTTATCAAGTAACTGCTGAAAATATTACCAATGGTACGGAAGCGGCTGTTGTAGGACCAATTTCCTTTAGTGGTTTAGCAATAGCTCCTTCTGATAAAGATCATGATAGTGATCGAGATCGGAACACGAGTCGAGATCGTATCACGAGTCGTGATCGGGACAGAGACCGAGACATGGAACGAAACACGAGTCGTGATCGGGACAGAGACCGAGACATGGAACGAAACACAAGACGTGATCGGGACAGAGACGGAGACATGGAACGAAACACAAGACGTGATCGGGACAGAGACCGAGACAGAGATCGAAACACAAGGCGTAGCATGAATCGTAATCGAGATCGAGAAAGAAACATGAGAAGTGGTTTCGATAATATATTTAGAATGTTCTAGGGATATAAAAAGTTGCAAGGGGACGGCTCTCTTGCTTCTTTTCAGTCCTGTTTTTTACTGTTAGAAAGTTTACTTTCGTTAACAATGATGGCCACTGTGAAGGTTTGGCCATTTTTTTTGAAGTTTAATCGTTTTGCGAACACGAAAATCGGGTGTCAGGCACAATCAAGATCTGGCTTTTTGACTGTTTTGGAGGGAGGCTGGAAGAAAATGCTTCTAAATTAATTGCAAATGACCTTATAAACGAATTAGATATTTACGTTGTGGATAAGGGTTTTAACTGGACATATGTGAAAACACATGAAACTGGTTGGGTCGGACCTTATTTCAGTCGAAAATGATGAAAATTTTAAGTTGTTCAACTAACTGGGTGCATTCCTTTGGGATCGGGCTGTCATTGCGACAGCATTTTGTTGTTGTTCCACTAAGGGACAGAAAAATCTATATATGGTATAATTTAGTAAAAATTACAAATAAACAGAATGAGTGGTTGCATTGAATAGATTAACAAAATCATCATAAGATAAGTCGTTATTTGGAGTTTGTTCAGGAATAGCTGAATATTATGGTATTTCCCCTTTTGCTGTAATGCTACAATTTATTTTAATTCCAACTTCTGTTTCTATTTACTTAATTTTTGCAGTATTTTTACCTGAGAAAAATTCAGCACTATATTAAATTAGACAATTTTATTGCTTGGTTGGAAAAGGGACTTCTTCTTTTAGTAACTAGTGTTTTACTTAAAGATCTAGCTGCGGTTCCAGCGGATTTTTCTTTTTCAACTAAAGGGAGTTGAAGAAGGATTCTAGGTTTAGCTATTATGTGAATAATTGAATTGGTGGTAATCAAGATGGAAATTTTGATTGAGAAATTACACGCTAAAGATTTTGAGAAGTTATTTGAATTTGAACTTGAAAATAGAGCTTTTTTTGAGGAAATGGTGCCGAGCCGAGGGGATGATTACTATAACTTTGAGACCTTTAAACAAAGGAATAAAGCCCTGATGGATGAGCAAGCTCAAGAGTTAATTTACCTTTATTTAATTAAGAATAAAGAAGGCTTAATTCTCGGAAGAATGAACTTAGTAGATATTGAAAAATCACAGGGTTTTGGTCATATAGGTTATAGAGTGGGAAAAGCATACACTGGAAAAGGTATTGCTAATAAAGCATTGAAACTTTTATTAGAAACTACAAGTAAGCTAGGTATAAAACAGATTTCAGCGAAGACAACAACAAATAATATAGCATCTCAAAAGGTTTTGGAGAAAAACGGATTTAAGTACATAGCAACAGGTAATGAAGAATTTATAATGAATGGACAACTTTTGTCTTTTGCTAATTATATTTGGGAGAAATAACATATAGCTTCTTCAACTCTTATGAAAATAAAAACTGAAAAAGAGCATGAAAAATTAAAAAAAGCTGAGCCTCTTGAAAGGTTGGATATAGGGATGGCTGATAACTCAATTGTCTTTCCCCTTTTACTCAAAATGATAGCAGGTAAGCCGGCGCAACAACCAGAAAAAGGATTAATCTCCCATGAGTGTTACCCCTAAAAGGGCGCGACAGTCGATGGTACACTGTGATCGTTGGAGTCAGACTAACGGATGGGCTCAAAGGCACCATAGTTCAAAGACCTTCTTCGCCAGCATAAAAAAGTATAGACTGCCTGATCCATTTTCATTCTCCGTGGTGCAGCGCTGATTTTGCGTTGCATGGATGGCTATCGGGTGCAAAAGTTTAGATTAAAGCTGTCATTGAGGTAGCTTATCTTTTTGTGCTAATGGGCTGGATACTTCATTAATAATGTTTATATCATAAATAAGGGAGGATTAAATAATTTGAGGTTTTTATTTGCTATCCCACTTATTCTTATTGGGGCTTTTTTGATCGGGTTATCGATTGATGATATTGGCGATATAGGTAATGTCATTATGGATATTATAGGATGGGGAATTATTTTAGTCGCTATTTTAATTGGAAGACACAAGAAAGAAAAAAACCATCATCATAAACAAACGGGTAGCGATGCTTCAATAATGGAGGATCGCTTTTTCCTTATTTAAGTAACGTGGCAAGTTAGTTTAACAGGTATAGTCAATAAGATATAAAGGATTAATAAGTAAATAGTCGAAAGGAAGATGGTTATGGTTTATATCGCTCTTCTTCGGGGGATTAATGTGGGTGGAAAAAATAAGATTGACATGAAGTTGCTTAAACAAATGTTTGAACAAGTCGGGATGAATGATGTGGTGACATACATTAATACAGGTAATATTATTTTTTCATACAAAGGCCCATCAAAAACTGAACTATCACGTATTTTGGAAGAAGCGATACATTATGATTTCGGATTACAAATTAAAGTAGTAGTTCGTAGTGTCGATGATGTCAGAGGAATCATTAACGCTATTCCTGACACATGGAAAAATGACAAAGACATGAAAAGTGATGTCATGTTTTTATGGGATGAAATTGATGATGAATCTGTACTTATGAATTTGGTCATCAAACCAAATATTGATACGGTGAAATATGTCCCCGGCGCGATTCTATGGTCCGTTGACAAGAAAAATGTAACCAAAAGCGGAATGTCAAAGATCATTGGATCAAAGTTATACAAACAAGTTACGGTAAGAAATGTCAACACCGCTCGTAAGATATATGAACTCATGCAAGCTCAAAACAGTTAGTTCGCCCGATGATAATTGTACAATTGCTTTTTATTGTTTTGTGCAAGGAGAACCGGTTCATTCGGAGTGAGGGGGAAATTAAAAGGACCACTATGGTTTAAAAAACGAATTTATTATCAACTGAGATTAGAGTAAGTTTAAGTGGAATGGAAAAATAACCGTACGGTCTCAATTAACAATCAAATCTGAAATTTAAACGAAGGAGACACGTATGGATATTAGTTTTTCTTAGCAAGTGATGTGTATGTGAAACTATCTATTTAAAGTCACAGGTGCTTTCCTTTGAGATTGGTGCTGTCATTGCGACAGCTTTTTGTTGTTGTTCCACTAACGGTTCAATAAGAAACTCCAGTAAAAGTAACATATAAATCGTCGAAAGACGGTCTTTTTTTATGCGAAAATAAAACTATTAAAATGTATCGTTCAAAAATATTTTAAAAGTGAATTATAAAGTTGAAACTTTTTTATACCTTCGCTCACTCTAATACGCAGAAGGGAGGATAAGTAATGACAGAACTAAAACTTATTAAGAATGCTATAAAGGGAAATAAAAAATGTCTAGAGGAACTACTTGTTTTACATAGTGACCAATTGTTCCGTACAGCTTACCTATATGTTAGAAATCGTGAAGATGCTTTAGATGTTGTTCAAGAGACATCTTACAAAGCCTTTTTATCAATAAGCCAATTAAAAAACGAGAATTTCTTTCTAACTTGGTTAACAAAAATTTTAATAAATTGTTGCTATGACATATTGAAAAGGAACAAACGTGAAATCCTAATTGAAAATATGATTGAGCAGGTTTCGGATAAGAAGGAAATGAGAATTGAGAGTTTAGACTTATTGGAGGCAGTTAATCAGCTTAATGAAAAATATAAAACTGTTATCATTCTTTTTTACTTTCAGGACCTTCCGATAAGTGAAGTAGCTAGAGTAATAAACATACCTGAAAATACAGTAAAAACCTATTTAAGTAGAGGGAAAGAACAAATAAAAAAGTTGTTAGGGGGAATGTATAATGGAGAAAAAATCATTTCAAGAAGCGTTTGAGATGATTAACGTCCCAAAGGAGGATGTTATAAATGCAATTAGGAATGGGAGGGACCGTGCTTATTTAAATGAACGCAAAAAGAGTATCAAAAAAATCCTGTGGTCTACAGCTGCTGCTACTATCTTAGTTTCTTCGAGTTTTATTTCTCCTTCACTCTCTAAAGTGATGGCGGAGGTACCACTTCTAGGAAACGTCTATACAACCTTTAACGACACGATTGGTCGAAGCCTTGAATCAAAAAGTTTAATTACTGAGTTAAACAAGTCCGCAAGTTTTAACGGCATAGACGTGTCTATAACAAACGCATATTATGATGGGGGCGTAGTAGGGGTTACTTTTAATGTTAAGGGGAATATGAAGGTTGAGAAAAATGGTAAACTGGTCGGCTTTTATCAGATATTCGATGGCAAGGATGATAAATCTGATAGTAAAGAACTGGTATATATGGAGCCTTCAGAAAATGGATATGTCGGGCATATCCAATTAAGTTATCCACAAACACAATTGCCTTCGAATACTACTTTCCCACTTGAATTCAATAGAATTGGTGAACAAGAAGGAAGTTGGAAATTCGATGTTCCGATTAAACAATTGCCATATGTGATAAAGAAAGTTGACAAGGAAAGCATACAAGATATTGCAGGTGTTAAAGTCCATTTTGATTCTGTTATTAAAGGTAAAGCTTCGACAGCTATCAACTATACAGCCACTTTTCCTGTTGAGGGGAGAAATGACCAAGTTAGGTTAGAAATTTATGATGATAAAGGTAAAAAAATCAATATTTCAAAGGATGGCATTGACCTAGAAACCTTTAAACTGAATGATAAAATAGTTGTTAAAGGAAGAAGTATTATACCCGAATCATTAGATGGTAAGACTAGTTATATAGAAGTCCATCCGAAAGTTGCTTTAAGTGAGAGAAGTCAATTTGTTGGGTTAAATGAACCTATGCCAGTTAACATTAAGGCAAGCAGGCAGGATTTATTTGTACAGATTGATAAAATTTCAGTAAATAATAACAAGAATTTGAGGGTTGACTTTCAAGTAAATAAGGGTGTTAAAAAGGATTGGAACTTTGAATTTTTTAAGGATTTTGCTCGCACTGATGTGATTTTAGTTAAAAAGACAGAAAAAGATATATATAAGGAACCCATCAATCATTCATTGGAAACTGTTAATAAAGATGGTTTGCGATTTAGAAGCACTTTTGATATTAGTAAACTAAATGATTTCAGCCTAAATAATTATGTAATAAGGGTTAATATGGGGTCATTAAGTTCGAATATTCCTGTTGAATTAGATGATGTTAGGATTGATTTGAATGAACTGCCAAATTGAAATTTGAAGCAAGCTTACCCAATTAAATAAACCCTTATTAAACAATCGGGGGCAAGAGTTGAAGAAGGGGCTGCTGCGGCGGGCTCTTTTCCTTATGGAGTTAAAGAATATCCTTATATTTAGTAGGAAAAAAAGGTAAATCCAGATATATATAGAATAAGTAATAAAAAATTATGGGGGATAAAATGTCTACTATGAGCTGGGAAGAGTCATATTTGGGTCAACTACGTAACTTAATTGGTCATAAAAAGTGCAAAGTAATTTCATTTTAGAAAAATGAAAGACTTAAAAAAGGTTATTGACAAAAAAATTAATAAGTATTATGATTATCTCAGATTCAAGATAATTTAATTCGAGATTTTATTGGGGGTGAAATAAATGGAGAAGAAATGCACGAATTTGCCCTTTCTGGTATTAATGCAAACATCTAAAGCTATTCATGAACGAATAAAGGAAGAAATGACAAAAAACAAGCTAAGTATAACGGAATTTTCTGTTTTAGAGGTCCTCTACCAAAAAGGGAAACAAACTATTCAACAAATTGGAAATTGCATATTAATCTCAAGTGGTTCGATGACCTATGTTATAGACAAGCTAGAACAAAGAGGTTTATTAAGTCGAAATGCCTGCCCCGATGACCGCCGAGTGATACATGTGATATTAACTGATGATGGGAATGAATTGATGAAGGAAATCATGCCGAAATATCGTGAGTTAGTCGATAATATGTTTGATTCATTAAATTCTGATGAGGCAGAGATTTTGGTGCATCTTTTGAAAAAAGTAAGGAATAAAGTATAAACGTTCATTTTTTTAAAAATAATATCTCGGATTCGAGATAAAAAACATTTAGGAGGATTTTATGATGATAAATATTGGTCTATTAATAATTCGTTTGGTGATTGGTGTACTATTCGTGGGTCACGGTGCTCAAAAATTGTTTGGATCGTTTGGTGGTCACGGATTAAAAGGTACGGGAGGCTGGTTTGAATCCATTGGCATGAAGCCAGGAGTAACCATGGCTCTTTTCGCAGGATTAGCAGAACTTATTGGTGGAATTTTGTTTACTTTAGGACTTTTAACCCCACTTGCAGGAATTATGATTGCAGGAACCATGGTAATGGCTATCGTAAAGGTACATGGTCCAAACGGATTATGGGCAACATCAAATGGATATGAATATAACCTAACTTTGCTTGCAGTTGCTATTGGTATAGCTTTAATCGGTCCTGGTCAATATGCTCTAGATTCATTTTTATTCTAAAATATCTCTAATTAGAGATTCTTGAATTAAAACAAAATGTTTTAAGACTTTAATTATTGAAGTAGGAACAAAATAAGGTATCAAGTTCCTTTAAAAAACTAGATTTCAGATGAAAAGGGAGTGTTGAAAAATGAGTAAAAAAACAATGGGTATTCACCATATTACAGCAATCGTCGGTCATCCTCAAGAGAACGTTGATTTCTACGCAGGAGTTTTGGGTTTGCGTTTAGTCAAGCAAACGGTCAATTTTGACGATCCAGGTACTTATCACCTTTATTTCGGGAATGAAGGTGGAAAACCAGGAACAATCATTACCTTCTTTCCATGGGCAGGAGCACGTCAAGGAATCATTGGTGACGGTCAAGTAGGAGTCACATCCTATGTTGTTCCCAAAGGTGCGATGGGATTTTGGGAACAAAGACTAGAAAAGTTCAATGTTTCTTTTACTAAAATGGAACGTTTTGGAGAGCAGTATTTGGAATTTGATGATCCACATGGACTTCACTTGGAAATTGTTGAAAGAGAAGAAGGAGAAACTAATAATTGGAACTTTGGTGAGGTAACACCTGAAGTTGCCATCAAAGGTTTTGGGGGAGCTACTTTACTATCAACACAACCTAACAAAACAGCTGAATTGTTAGAAAATGTTATGGGACTTGAATTAATCGGTAAAGAAGGAGATTTCATCCGTTTCCGTTCTTCAGCCGACATCGGAAATGTAATCGACCTAAAAATAACTCCAATTGGCCGTGGGCAAATGGGTGTGGGGACAGTACACCACATTGCATGGCGGGCTGTTGATGACGAAGATCAATTGGATTGGCAAAAGTATGTTGCATCGAATGGATATGGTGTCACTCCTGTAAAGGACCGAAATTATTTTAATGCTATTTACTTTAGAGAACATGGAGAAATTCTATTTGAAATTGCGACCGATCCCCCAGGATTCGCACATGATGAATCACAAGAAACCATGGGAGAAACATTAATGTTGCCTGAACAGTATGAACCTCATAGAGGACAAATTGAACGAAGTTTGCTACCGTTTGAAGTAAGAGAACTAGACTGATTTTACGAAAAGGAATGATTTCTTTGCTTTCAATTGATCCATCCTCAATGTCTGAAAGAGATAATTATAAATTTCTTATAGGAAGTATCATACCTAGACCAATTGCTTTCGTTACAACGATTTCAAAAGACGGTGTTTTGAATGGTGCCCCATTTAGCTACTTTAATATCGTATCATCCAATCCCCCGATGATTTCATTATCTATTCAACGGTCAGAAGGGAGACAGAAGGATACAGCGAGAAACATCATCGAGTCAAAGGAATTTGTGATCCATATCGTTGACGAACAAAATGTTGAAAAAATAAATAAAACAGCTGCAAACCTTCCTCCTGACCAGAGTGAGATTGAGTTAGCTAACTTAACTCCAGTAGACAGTGTAAAGATTTCTGTACCAGGTGTAAAGGAAGCGAAAGTTCGAATGGAATGTTCATTAGAGCATTCCTTAGAATTGGGAGGTTTGGATACACCAGGGTGTGATTTTATTATCGGCAAAGTTGTTCAATTTCATATTGAAAATGACATTTATGAAAATGGAAGAATAGATCCTTGGGGTTTAGCTGCTGTAAGTCGATTGGCTGGAAATCATTACGCCAAAATCGGTGAGATTTTTGAAATAGAAAGACCTAAATAGTTCCTTTTACAATCCACTTAGTGAAATGGAGAGGATAAGATTGCAAAAAACAGCAGGTATCCATCATATAACAGCCATGGTTAACGATGCACAAAGGAATATTGACTTTTATGCAGGCGTACTTGGGTTACGACTCGTTAAAAAAACCATAAATTTTGATCGTCCAGAAGTGTACCATCTTTATTTTGGGAATGAAACGGGTCAACCAGGTACTGTCATTACTTTTTTTCCATGGGCTAAACAGCTAAAAGGTCGAATTGGAACGGGGCAGGTTGGTGTGACCAGTTATATGATACCGAAGGGCTCGGTTCAATTTTGGGAGAATCGATTGCGGAAATTTGGAATTGAATTTACTTCATCCAATCGCTTTGGTGAAACCTATTTAAAATTTAACGATCCTGACGGACTCCAACTTGAATTGACAGAACGAGATGAAGGACCAATGAATACTTGGAACTTTGGTGAAGTACTAGCAGAAAATGCCATTAAGGGGTTTGGTGGTGCTGTTCTGTTTTCTGCACAGCCGCATAAAACTACGAACGTGCTAGAAAATATTTTGGGATTAGAATGTGTTGGACAAGAAAAGGAATTTCTTAGATTTAAATCTGGAGAACATCTCGGTAATATCATTGACATTCAGTTAAATCCTTCTGTCCGAGGGCTTATGGGAGCAGGAACGGTTCACCATTTGGCGTGGAGAGCAAAGGATGAAGAAGATCATCAAAGGTGGAGATCAATTCTCTTAGAAAAAGGGTATTATCCGACAGAGATTCTTGACCGAAACTACTTCAAAGCTATATATTTTCATGAAGAAGGGGGTATCCTCTTCGAAATAGCAACCGACCCACCAGGTTTTACGGTAGATGAACCTGTTGATGAACTTGGAAAAAAACTCATGCTACCATCTTGGTTAGAGTCAAAAAGAGAAGAATTAGAAGAAACCTTACCGCCTGTGGAGGTTCGTGTTCTGGAGGGAGATAAATCATGAAACATATATTCAATAAAGGGCAAGATCCAACAAAACCAACGTTACTTTTGCTACATGGTACGGGTGGAACTGAATTAGACCTATTACCTCTTGCAGGTAGAATTGATGATGAGGCGAACTTGTTAAGTGTCCGTGGGAACGTATTAGAAAATGGAATGCCACGATTCTTCAGAAGATTAGCCGAAGGAGTATTTGATGAGGAGGACCTTATTTTCCGAACAAAAGAATTAAATGAGTTTCTTGATGAAGCAGCAGAAAAGTATGATTTTGACAGAGATAATATTATTGCAATAGGTTATTCAAATGGAGCAAATATAGCTGCTAGTCTATTATTTCATTATCAAAATGCTTTAAAAGGTGCCATTCTTCATCATCCCATGGTACCGAGACAAGGAATGGATCTTCCCGACTTATCAGGTAAGTTTGTGTTTATTGCAGCTGGAACGAATGATCCAATCTGTTCACCGCTAGAATCGGCTGAACTACAATCATTATTAGAAAAGGCTCATGCAAATGTAGAACTTCATTGGGAGAATAAAGGTCATCAATTAACCGCACAAGAAGTTGAAGCCGCAGCAAGTTGGTATCGCAAGTTCATAAGCAAATAATTAAAGTCTGCATGGAAGCATTAGTCTGAAGAAGTTGCAGCTTGTGTCCAACTGTTTCACTAGATGATATAGAGTGGGCAGATGCCATTTTTTTCAGTGTTCCGACCCGATTCGGAAACATGCCTTCTTAGATTATGCAGTTCTTAGATACAACGGGTGGTCTGTAGTTTAACGGGAAGCTAGTGAATAAAGTAGTAAGTGCTATGACTTCTGCTCAAAACCCCCATGGTGGTCAGGAGGCCAACCATTTTATCATTATATACAACGATGCACCATTGGGGGGCTTTTGATGTAACTCCAGGCAATACTGATCCAGTAATAGTTGGTACTGGAGGAGATCATTATGGAACGAGTGTAACGGTTGAGCAGAATGGCACAATGTTTGAAGACTTCTCTGCTGTTCAAGCAGCTGTAAAGTACCAAGCAAAACGTGCCGTTCTAAAAAAAGAAATTAAATGGGTTATTCTAGGTACTTAAGATACTCTCCCCAATCAGTCATATTCCACTTCTCAATAATTTCAGGAGCAATATTTGTGACAAACAAAGCCGCTTTAATAGCTCCCAATTCCCAGTCTTCAAATGTTATTTATAATGAATGATCCAATTGGATTTTTGAGTAATTAATCGCGTTTCAAGCCTCTTTACCCGACTGATTAACGATGGTTTCATGAAAATCCTCTCCTATAAAAAGTAATCCTCTAATCGCACATCTCTCCCTTTTTCCGTTTCTGCCTCTGTTTTGGACGGAGACACAATCTGTTAGCACTTTTTGGTAACATTATGTTTTACATTTTTACCCCTCTACTTGGCTGTGTTCGGACCTATTTTAGGCTAATCTCTTTATAAATACAACATAAAACAACAAATATTTATTGTGTAACGATAAATATTTGTTGACTAAGAAGGTGTTTGGGATTACTATATGGTTAGCTAGCTAAGAGGGGGAGTTTTTATGAGAGAGAAAGGATTATCAGCGTGGTTAAAATTAATAATTGTTTTTTGCGGATTTTTTGGTCTGTTGTTTTGTATTTATATTGCACCTGAAACTGGAAGGGAAATATTACTGGATTCAGGAAAGTTGAAGACGCTATATAATCCCTTTATTACATTCATTTGGATTACAGGGATTCCATTTTTTACTGCTCTAGTTTTAGGGTGGAAGATATGTTCGGATATTGGCTCTGATCAGGCTTTTACCGTTAAGAATGCAGATAGATTGAAAATAATAAGTGTCTTATCAATGATTGAAGGTTTTTTGTACATTGGTGCATTACTATATCTTTTCGTAGTCGGAAGTTATCATGCTAACATTTTAGTTATTCTTTTGCTGATTCTATTTTTCTCAGTCATTATTTCTGTATTTACTTCCATGCTTTCTCATTTAGTTAGAAATGCTAGTGAAATAAAGCAGGATAATGATCTAACGATTTGAGGTGTTATAGGATGGCTATTATAGTAAATTTGGATGTAATGCTGGCTAAAAGAAAAATGAGTGTTACAGAATTATCCGAAAAACTAGGGATTACAATGGCAAATGTATCAATCTTAAAAAACGGAAAAGCAAAAGCTATTAAATTTTCAACTTTAGAAAAAATCTGCGAAGTTTTAGAATGTCAACCAGGTGATATTCTAGAATATCAAAAAAAATAATTCAGGTTATCTGAATAATGGAGAGTATATGATGAAAAAGAAATATCTATTAGCTTCTACACCCATATTTTTAGGGGTTATTTGTATGATTAGTTACTTCATGATTGGTTCAAGAGTAGAACCGGATGGTACTTTGGTTGAACCTTTCTTCTTGATTCCATTAAGTTATCTTTTTGTTTTTAGTGGTATTATCGCATTATTGTTTGTGGCTATCGTTTCGGTGTTCAAAAAAAGCAAACATATTTGATTAATGAGATAAAAGAAAAGCCAATTTCCTTACAGGAGATTGGCTTTTTTATTTAAAAACTTGCTTAACGTATAAAAATTTCACAAGGCAGTGTCTCTTATTAGCAATATATTGGTAATAAAAACTAAATTATAATGACTCGTTTTTAGTTATATCATACTTTAACAATTGTTGATGGTCATAAAATTTCTCAAAGATAATACCCATTAAATAGAAAAATAGTAGACCAAAACAAATGTGGATGAGTGTAAATTTTATTCCAAATGAAGCAGATTCATATACAATAACCGGTAATTTTGCAGTTGTCCAAACTCCTAGAAAAAATACAATGTACCGTATGCTTGCTCCTTTTTTTAATAAAAGTGCCGCAATTGGAAAAGCTACGTAGAGGGGACCCGCTGCAACTCCTCCTAATAGTAGGGAGAACAAAATGCCATAGATGCCGGATTTTTCTCCCATATATCTAATTAGTGTTTCTTTCTCCACCCATTTATCAAGCAAACCTACGAATATTAAGACAGGAGGGAGTAGAAACAGCATATCTAAAATGCTTTTTCCTGTTAATTGAAATGCGTTCCATCCCACTGATTGGTTTATAAAAGTAAGGATTATTAGCCCAAATAATAAAATCAAAAAGAAACGATATCTTTTTAATTTATTCATACCATTACCAGCCAAATAATATATGAAAATAGTAGAGACATTAACAATGCAGATGCGTTGCGATAATAGGCAAAACTACGCCCGAATATCTTTTGTTCCATAGGTAAAGTTGTGATTCCTACGGACATTAATGTGGACATTAATACAGCTACTTGAGGGAGTCCTGCACCATTTTGGACTAACGTATGTCCAAGAGGAAATACAACAAAGCTTGGGACTAGTGCAATAGATCCAATTAATGTCGAATAAACAATACCTATTAATCCAGATTTTTCTCCAATGATTGAAGAAATTAAGGATGGCGTTAAAATAGATAGTGATAGTCCAACAAAAAGCATAATGGATAACATGTCAGGTATAATATTACGAAAGCTTTTCCATGACTTTAATAGAGCTTCTTTTGTTTTATTTCGATCTTTTATAAAAGAAATGCTGGTAAGAATAATAGCTATAGCATAAAGGATAGCACCATTAATCATAATTAGACTCCTTCCATTCTTTATATTTGTTTAAGAAAAATGATAAATTCTTAAGTTTTTCTTCAATATCTATTTGAAAATCTTCTAATTTTCTTTTTCCGACTGAAGTTATCATGTACATCTTTATTGGCTTATCTTGATCAGATGTATCCAAATAAGACTCAACAGCACCTTCTTTCTCTAATGTTTTTAATGTGCGATATAGGATGGCACTATCAATTGGATTGCTGGGAAGCTCTTCTTCACATTTCTGCAGAAGTTTCCCTCCATAGTTATCTCCCTCTGTTAAAAACAGCAAAAGAAATGCACCTGTATGTCTCCCTGTATGTTTCATTAAATATAGAACCTCCTAATTTAAATGTAAAAATTCACTTCGTCACCATGTTACTGTTAATAACATATTACTGTTATTAACAGTATTGTGTTATTAACAGTATATTTTTAATATAAGATCATGTCAATACTAAAATATACAACATGTTTTTTCTTTGTGATAACATAAAAAATTAGAATGTGAAGTATTACACTTAAATTAACGGGTGCAAGAGCTGAAGGTCCGAGTCGCCAGAATTGGCTGCTTTCTTATTGCTAAAGTAAGCAGGTTAGTTTATTAAGAAGTCGGGGAAACTACTCAATGATACTAAATATTGAGGTGACAATATGGCATTTTCATTTCGTTTAATTTTTGTTCTTACTTTGTTATCTTGTTCTCCGATGATAACAATGGCTCAGGAAATTAAATATAATCACAACAGCATTACAATTTCAGAAATAAAGAAAAAAGTTGACTTTTCCGTTTTAACTCCAAATAAAATTCCTGTTGATTGGACATTAGACACCAAAATAACCCCATGGCTAATGCTACATTATATGGACAGCACAGATATAAAGCTGATGGTTGCAATTCATCAGAAAAAAGGTTTTCCATTATCAAATGACGATTTTCCTCTCGCTGAACAAGTGGATATTAGTGGAAACAAGGGTTATTTTCAGAAATGGGTAGATAGTGGGGAAGTTGATAGGAACGGTGATACTATAACGGGTGGTTTACTTAATTGGGTACAAGATGGAACATTTATAGAAATGAACAGTTCAAGATTATCTAAAGAAGAAATGTTAGAAATTGCAAGGTCGATGAATTAGCGATATTGTACGATTGCTGAACAAAGGTAGTCGTTTTTTTATTGAAGTAGTGGCAGGTTAGTTCAATAACAAAATCAGTTATATCATATAACATCTGCATTTAAAATGTAGTAGATGGTTAATTAAAAGAGTCAGGGGGAATTATCTTGGATAAAAAAATAAAGCTTTAATTATTGTAAATGTACAAAAAGCATTTGAGGATAAAAAATGGGGGGAACGAAACAAGTTTTTAGCCCCCAGGGGTACACAATTGCGTGACTACAAGAAGTCGCGGAAAATAGCTTCTTCAAAGCCGGCGAGTTATCTCACGAGGACAAGCAAGATAATATCCGTTCTATTGTAAGAGAAATACAAATATTTGGGACGGAATCGGGCTTTTAAATACCCGGCAAAAATATTATCAAACGCGGGCATGATTGCTTTCTTGTTTGTTTAATATTTCGATTCAATTAAATCCAAGAAAGAGATTTATTAGGTAGAATTTTATAGTATGAATCATGGAACAATTTCAAAAACAGTACCTTGGTTAAAATCAGTCACTTTCATAGAGCCATAAACCCCTAAATATAGTCTGGTTTGATCCAGATTCGTTCCCAAATTAACATAATAAGCTGATTGAGACCCAAAATTATAATCGGTTTTAATAACACTAAAATCATTTAGTTTACCATCTGTTCTTACCTTGGTATAAGCTAAAACTCCTCTAACCGGAGGCCCGGATTCTTCATTCTTGGCAAGATCGGTAAACACAATGCTTCCCGTTAAATTGGGGATTCCATTCCCCATATAGGCTTGAACTCCTGTAAGTGCAGTTCCTCCAAACTTATCGGGTCGGGGATCTTTATGAAAATAACTAGTTAAAGGCTGAAGACGCCTCACTGAAGTTTTTACTGCTTCATTGTAATATGCAATTGTTTTCTCATCTAAAGTCGGATTTTCAGAGCAGACCCTTATAAACGAGGCAGGAAAAGCACCTTCCCACCCTCGCCAACCAAAGTTAATAAATCCTTCTTGGTCATGTTCAGTGTTTCTTAAAGAAGCTTGAATAAGCTGAGTAACCGGTATTGGTTTATAATGAACGAATGAAAAAATCGACTCTACCAAATCCTGTCCAACATTTCCTACATATTTGATATACTGATTGTTAAACCTTTGAAATGAAATGCCTGGTATATTGCGAACCCCTTTGGCAATTACCGTTAGCGTTTCCTGAATAGGTGCGGGCAGTTCATTAAAACGTGTGACTACGGGTGGATTATAGATAAATGTATTCTTAACTACATCAATTTCAATTATTTTACCGGCGATTTCCATATCATCCTGGCATAAATTAAATGGATCATAGCCTGATCCACCATCCCCGGTTGTTAAAACAAGTTTTCCGGTTTCAGGTGAAAAGTTTAAGCTATTGACACCATTATGATTAAAAAATGGTCTTCTTAAGTTAAGTAATGTCCGTCGTTTTTGAGGTTGACCATTCGTTTGTAAAATCCATTCTTCAACTGTATCAATATGATCATATAGAGTTTCTCTATTTATCCACCTTAGGTTTAAAGTTCTGGGATCACACGGGTCAGGCTTAAAAGGTTCTGGAAGAGCACCTGGACCTTGTGTTCCAGCTACTGAATAATGAAGATAAAACAGACCGTTATTATAAAATTCTGGATGAAACGCTAGCCCTAGCAATCCCCGTTCATCATATCCACCACTAGAAACACCTAGTTCAGAATCACCTAGTTTTATGATTCGCGAGCGAATATCTAAAAAAGTCCTTAAACTTGAGTTTCCTATGTAAAAGATCTCTCCTACCTGGGTTGCAATAAATAATCTTTCAATTGAGTCACCTGGAAGTATAGTTGTTTTCAAAACAGTGGGTAAATTTATCTTACTTACAATGGGACGTAAACTAACCTTAACTTTTATCAACTAACTTTACACCCCTTCTTATTGTTTTCTTTATAAGAATATGATTAGAACTGTTCTATTAGTACCAAATTAGCGCTGGGGAATCTGACAAGGCATTGCACCATTTTCCGCACCAGCGTACTTAAACGAAAGAGTGCTTTCCTAAAAGAAGGAAAGCACTCTTTCTTATTGAACTAAGCAGTTTAGCAGTTGAAGAGAGGATGGCGCAATTGACTTATATTGTGTAGGAAGAAATTAAGGATTTTGAGAGGTTAAATAATGGTGGAAGTTAGGAAAAAATAAAACCCTTGAATGACACTAAGATAGAAGTGACTCATCCAAAGGTGTTGGGTAAATACCCTGTTTGAATACTAATAACTAAGATTATTTTTGTTAAATATTTAACCGTTTACAATTTCCCCACCATTACGTGACACATAAACTGCGTTGGGGAGAATTTCTTTGATTTCCGGAATAACTGGACCATTGGGACCATCAGGAACATTATCTGTGTAAATGACGGGAAGCCCGACTAGTTTGGCCAATCTCGCCAACCCCACCACATTTCTACGAAGTGTCATAACGTCCAGATCCTTCACAGTTTGAAATAAACCGGTTTGATTATCGATGAGAAGTAAGACTGCATCATTTGGATCTATCAATGTCTTCTTGACCATACCCGGCTTTCCGTAAGCTTGGAGTGATCCAGGAACATTATAGGCATCGGAAGGATATTGAGGATACCGGGGATCATAATAATAAAAATTGTCCATGGGTTTAAAAACACCTCTTCTGCAATTTTTTCCTTACACAAAGACATATTATTCAAAGGGTAGGCAACTGTTCTAAGTGACAACAAAGATCACTGCCACAAGTAGCCGCTGTAATTTAGGTATGAAAAAAAAGGAAACAACATAAATAAATTGAGAAACAAACATTAAAGCGACTTAGAATATGTTCTTAGTCGCTTGTTAAAGAAATTATAAATTAATTTATTCAACCGTTCGTTGTTATACGGTGTTTTGGGTAAATAGAAGAGGTTCCTTTCAACTCGACTAGTTGAACAAGGATTTACCACTTCACAAAAGAATTTATAAAAAGGAAACTAAAAACGCTAGTTAACAGTCGAATGCCCTTGTGGTATTAGGTATAGAAATTATAATATAAAATAAGGGCTTAATCTGATGATACTTTATATAAACTGATGCATAAGCTAGAAGTGAACATCAGCCATAGCGCCACAGCGCCACATACTTTACTTCCTCAGTGGTTTATAATGCGTCCGGTGCATTAAAGCCAAATAAAAAAGCCCTATAACAAGGGCTTTTTTATTTGTAAAAATTAGGTTGGATGCTTTTAATTAATAAAAGCAAGTTGCTCCAATGATAATTAATAAAATAAACAAGACAACGATTAAGGCAAAACCTCCGCCATAACCAAAGCCGCCACCGTAACCGTAGCCACCGCAGCCACAGCCACCGAATCCTCCATATCCGAACATAAATTTCCCCTCCTTTTAATGATTATTATTTAATTAATAAAAGCCGCCGTATCCTCCGCCCAAAAAGGACGCTCCTATAATAATAAGAAGGATAAACAATACAACTACTAATGCGAAACCTCCACCAGCACCTACACCATCCATTTAATAACCTCCTTTACATCTATTCAATACAAAATATGATAAAATCCAAAAGGTGTCAGGGCTCTTGCGAAATACAATAGCCCAATATCTACTATTCATTACAAGAACCTGCATTATGTAGCAAAAAAAAAGACTCCTTAACGCTAAAAGTGCTTAGTTAATTTAAAAATAAAAAATAAAAAGGCTTAACCACCTTGGTTCTTCATATAAACAGATGCATAATCTAGAAAGTAGCCGCTATAGCCCAAATTTAATCGTAATAATGACGTTTTTTAATCTTCTTATCACTTTTTCATTTCAATCTCAATTCTCTTTGCTAAGTCAGATGATACTTTATTGAAATACTCCATAACTTTCTTTCTAATATCATCAGATATGACTTTCAAATCACTAGCTAAATTTTCGACAAGATGTTCTTTTTCTATTTGAGTTAACCTCGTATAGAATTCACCAGCCTGCCCAAAATCGTCTTGCTTTGTTATAGAAGTTCTTTCTAGTTTGCCTTCAACATATCTTCCATCACCACTTGTAATTTGATTAGCTGGTGTCCAATTTTGCTGTTGGTTAACCGGTAATTTACGAAATTCAGCTCCAATTCTTCTTCTTTGAGAATCACTATAAATATTGGCACGGCCCTGCAGTATTTTATCATCAGATAATTCTGCGCCGTCTAGAAAATTAGAAGGGGAGAAGGCGACTTTTTCTACTTGTTCCATATAATTAGCAGTATTTTTATTTAATACCATTTTACCTACTGGTATTAGGGGATACTCTTTTTCATCCCATACTTTTGTATCGTCTAAAGGATCATAAGAAAGATTTGCTTCATCCTTTGGGTCCATGAGCTGGACATATAAGCCATATTCCACCGGTTTACCACCCGCAATCACATCGTATAAATCTTTACCAGCGTAATCAGGATTTTCAGCGGCTAGTCTATTTGCTTCTTCGCGACCAATGTATTGTACACCTTCAAATGGGTACCAATGGTATTTAACGTACTTTCTAATACCTTGAGCATTTCTCCAAACATATGTATTTACACTATGTCCTGGAATGTGGCGAAGAGTTTTTACCGTACCAGCATCAGAGTATACGCGTACAACAAAATGAATCGATTCAGGCGCTCTTGCTACAAAGCTCCAAAACCTATCAGGATCAATTAAATTATTTTTTGGTGAAGGTAAGAATGCTTTAATAAATTCCGGAAATCGTATCGCATCACGAATAGAAAAGACAGGAATGTGATTACATAAAAGGTCAAAAACGCCTTCATCTGTATAAAATTTTGTAGCAAAGCCACGTACATTTCTAGATGTATCAGGTGTTCCTTTCGTACTGACAGCTAACGAAAAGCGAACCATAACAGGAACTTTCTGATTAGAATTTTGTAAAAAGCTCAGTTTTGTATGTTCGGACATCGAATATATCGTTTGAAAATAACCAAATGCACCAAATCCTTTTACATGAACAGGTCTTTCTAAAATCTTTTTATGAATAAATTCTTGTAAGGTTTCGTGTAGTACACCATCTTGTTCCAGTACAGGTCCCCCAGAGCCGATTGTCTGGGAATGAAGTTTAGCTGGCTCATTGGAGAGGTCTCGATTCTCATAATGGCTTTCATCTAATAAAGTTTGCCTCTGTTTATGATGTTTTTCATTCATTATTATAGCCTCCAAAATTTAATTTCCATCAATCGTTACTAAATATGATTTTTAAGGCTCGAATATGTATCTTCTTCTTTTATTTTCAACATTCATTAGGAAAATAGTTTCTTAAGTTAGTAGCATTTTTCAGGGAATTGCAATATAAAGTGAATTTGAACCGATGTGTGAACAGACCGCTAGTCTTTGGGGAATTTAAATGGCAATAGAACCATATAAAATTATGAAAGGAGGAGAGTTATAAAATGCAGATAATGAACAAATATTTTCGTACGAGTGCGAGTATGGTTTATATTATGACCAATAATGAAGTAATGAATCAAATCATTGCCTTTTACAGGGACATGAATGGAAATCTCACCTTTTTCGGGTCCTACCCAACTAATGGAAGAGGTACTGGTCCAAGGGAAGTGTCTACTGCAACAGCAAACGATGGTGTCGATCCCCTTGCCTCGCAAAGCGCCCTGACTTTGTCCCGAGATGGACGTTTCCTACTTGCAGTTAACGCGGGCAGCCATAGTATCAGTAGTTTCGTCATAACCGACAACGGAGCACCTGTTCTTGTGGATGTGAAGCCATCAGGAGGTGCCCAGCCCAATAGCATAGATGTGTTTGGTCATCTTCTCTATGTTTCCAATGTAGGTAATGCTGCTAACAATTTTGCATCCAATATCACTGGTTTTCGGATAAATGATAATGGACACCTTACTCCCATTCCCGGATCTACCCATTCTCTCAGTACCTTCAATGCTCAGCCAGCTCAGGTTCTCTTCACTCCAGATGGCAGTAAAATCGTTGTATCCGAGCTTACTTCAAATCATCTCAGTGTATTCCATGTAAATAAAAATGGTACGGTTACAGGACCAATCATTAATGATTCTTACGGTCAAGGACCATTGGGCGTTTATTTTCTTTCCTCTGGAATCCTCTTAGTTACAGAAGCAGTTTCAAATGCGCTGTCATCTTATTCATTAAGCAACGACGGTATCCTTCATGTGATAAGCGGATCTGTACCAAACGGATATAAGACTGCTTGTTGGGTTGTAACAACGAGGGATGAACGTTTTGCATACACTACGAACACCTTAAGCGGCACCATCTCCACCTATCGAATCGATTCCAATGGAGCACTGTCGGTGGTAAGGCATATTACCAGTACACCGCCAGGTACAGCACCAGGTCTTCCGATGGATGTTGGAGTGAGTAAAGATGGACGGCATTTTTACACACTTAACGGAAATCAGGGTACAGTGTCAGTATTTACTATCCAAGATGATGGTAGTCTCGTTAGATTGCAGATTGCTGCCTGGACTAACTTTCCTTACTTTGGGTCGCAAGGTTTAGCTGTTCTTTGATTTCATTGGGCTCACCATACTGTGTGGAACAGAAAAATATAGGAGTTGCTAAAAATAAGGCAGCCGATATACTGGTGGCTTTTGTATGAGACAACATAATTTCCAGCAAGATTTGAAGAATTGCGATTGAAGGGCATTTTTTAATCAATCTTTATTTTAAAACTACACGAATCTCTCAAAAGGTATCAGAAATAACAAATTATCAAAAAAGTGGCGTAAAACCCCTTTCTTCAGAAATGGGGATATGCCATGTTTTTTTACTTCCAATTACCAATAGAAACTAGTATAATAAAAATATAGA